>JAAOII010000104.1 GCA_015163845.1 Candidatus Portiera sp. | reverse complement strand
CCAGTATTTTTATCTTGAGCAGAGACATTGAGTATGCCATTAGCATCAATATCAAAACTGACTTCTATTTGCGGAGTCCCTCTTGGAGCTGGCGGAATATCTGCAAGATCAAAACGTCCTAATGATTTATTATCTGAAGCCCTTTTTCTCTCACCTTGTAACACATGAATTGTTACTGCTGGTTGATTGTCATCCGCGGTTGAGAATACTTGCGTCTTCTTGGTCGGGATAGTAGTATTCTTTTCTATAAGCACTGTTGATACACTTCCTAAGGTCTCAATACCAAGAGACAGCGGAGTGACATCCAATAATAGCACATCTTTAACATCTCCAGTTAAAACTGCACCCTGAATTGCTGCTCCCATTGCAACAGCTTCGTCTGGATTAACATCACGTTTTGAGTCGCGTCCAAACAATTCCTTAACCTTTTCTTGAACTAATGGCATTCTAGTTTGTCCACCAACGAGAATAACCTCATCAATATCTTTAACTTGCACCTTGGCATCTTTCAGCGCCTCCTTACAAGGTATAAGAGTTCTTTCTATTAGAGATGCTACCATCGACTCAAACTTGGCTCGAGTTAACTTGGCAGTCAAATGCTTCGGACCTGAAGCATCAGCTGTTATGTATGGAAGATTGATATCTGTCTGAACTGCAGAAGACAATTCTATTTTTGCTTTCTCAGCGGCTTCTTTCAATCTTTGCATTGCCAAAGGATCTTTGGTCAAGTCAACGCTATTTTCTTTTTTAAATTCTGTTGCAAGATGTTCAATTATTATCCTGTCAAAGTCCTCTCCGCCTAAGAAAGTATCTCCGTTGGTTGACAGAACTTGAAATTGTTTTTCTCCGTCTGTTTCAGACATTTCAATAATTGAAACATCAAAAGTTCCTCCACCAAGATCGTAAACAGCAATCTTTTTCTCTCCTCCGCTTTTGTCTAAACCATAAGCAAGTGCGGCGGCTGTTGGCTCATTGATAATACGGAGAACATTCAAACCAGCTATCTTGCCGGCATCTTTAGTTGCCTGACGTTGAGAGTCATTAAAATAAGCCGGAACAGTTATTACAGCATCTGTAACTTTTGCACCAAGATAATCTTCTGCGGATTTCTTCATTTTTTGTAATATCTCCGCCGATATTTGCTGAGGAGCAAACTCTTTATCTTGGACTTTTATCCAAGCATCTCCATTCTTTGCCTTTACTATGGCGAAGGGAGAAGTTTTTACTTCCTTAGCTACAACATCATCAGTAAATTTTCTGCCGATGAGACGTTTAATCGCATATAAAGTATTATGCGGGTTGGTGACACTTTGTCTCTTAGCTGTTTGTCCAACTAAAATATCATCGTCTTTGTATGCTACTATTGATGGAGTAGTCCTATTACCTTCAGCATTTTCAATTACTTTCGCTTTTCCTCCTTCAACCACTGCAACACAAGAGTTGGTGGTTCCTAGATCAATACCTATTACTTTGCTCATTTCTTTAAATAAAGTTTCTATCCTATAATTTATAATTTTTCAAAAAATACCCCCCTCATATAGATTTATGGGGACAAGATTAAATAATTCAAGGGTTTTTATGCAAAAATTTGCATTAAATTGTAAATTGTTCTATTAATTAGAATATTTCTACTCTATGAGTGTGCGCAAGGATAAATTTAAACAATCTAACTAGGTTTATATTCTGTGGTTTATATTCTGCGTTTTATATTCTGTGCTTTATATTGAAATAGAGTGTATTTAATATTGAGATATTCGTCTAGCCCATACTTGGAACCCTCTCTACCTATTCCTGACTCCTTGACGCCACCAAAAGGCGAGACCTCGTTTGAGATTATGCCACAATTCACCCCTATTATGCCATCTTCCAAACTGCTGGATACCCTTTGGACACGCTCCAGGTCACTGCTATAGAAATAGGCGGACAAGCCATATTGGGTGTTGTTTGCCATAGTTACTGCTTCTTCTTCAGTTGCGAATTTATATAATGGGGCAACAGGTCCGAATGTTTCTTCATGGCAAGGCAATGAGCCAATTTGCACTTCAGAAATAATCGTTGGTTCAAAAAAAGTTCCTCCTAATTCATGTCGCTTGCCACCACATACTAACTTGCCACCTCTATCCAGCATATCTTGAATGTGCTTTTCAACTTTTACGACTGCTTGCTCATTAATTAAAGGACCCTGAGTTGAGCCATCTGCCATGCCATCACCAGGAATTAATTTGGCTACTGCTTGCTTGAGTTTAGCCAGAAATTTATCATAGATAGCAGCTTGAACGAATATGCGGTTGGCACAAACACAGGTCTGCCCAGAGTTACGAAACTTACTAACCATCAATCCATCCACTGCTGCATCTAGGTCAGCATCTTCAAATACTATAAACGGTGCGTTGCCCCCTAATTCCAATGATACCTTCTTCACTGTTGAGGAACACTGCTGCATAATCAATTTGCCCACGGCAGTGGAGCCAGTAAAACTTAACTTCTTAACTATAGGATTAGTGGTCAGTTCTTTGCCAATTACCTGCGGATCTCCAGTGACTAGATTGAGAATACCTGGAGGAATGCCAGCTTCTTCAGCCAATTTGATCAGGGCAATTGCTGAGTAGGGGGTGAGTTCTGCTGGTTTAATAACACAAGAACATCCAGCTGCCAAAGCCGCCCCCACTTTCCTGCTAATCATAGCTGAGGGGAAATTCCACGGAATAATTATACCAACGACTCCAACTGGTTCTTTGGTAACTCTGATTTCCGTGTTGGGGATACCTGATGGGATGATATCACCATAAGCCCGTCTCCCTTCTTCGGCAAACCATTCTATGAAAGAGGCACCATAGGCGACCTCCTTGACCGCCTCAGCCAAGGGCTTCCCCTGTTCTGTGACTAATATTTGACCTAATTCATCTTGATTATCTATTATCAGTGAAAACCATTTCTTCAGTAGACCATGACGTTCTTTGGCGGTGCGGCTAGCCCATTCCTTGCCTTGGACTGAAGCAACCTCAATAGCCCGTGCTGTTTCCCTAGCACCGACTTTAGGCACTGTGCCAATTACTTGCTGAGTTGCTGGATTAGTAATTTCAATGACACTAGAATCATCCGCATCACACCACTTATCGCCTATGCGACATTTCTCCTCAAAAAACCTAGAACTCTTTATCTCAAACATACATTTATTATAGATGGATTTTGCCAACAATTAGAGGCTAGGCTGGCATTCCTCTTTCAGCAGCTGTGAAAGCATCAGTTATGATCTCAGATAGATCTTCTTTATTAACTCTGCTCTTAAAACGAATGACAAAGTTAGGGTTATGCTTCTTCATTTGCTCTTCAAGATCTTTAAAGAATTTTTGAGCATAGCTAATTTTCTTCTGCTGTTCATCTGGTATATCATCCTCTCTAGCATAACCCTTGGTTTCCACAACCAAAAACAACTCCTTTTTCTCTTTTGTTTTTATCAGATAGGCAAAATCAGGGCTGTAGTTTTTATACGGAGTTGGAATGTTAATTTTTGGCAGCTTAGCGAAGACCGTGATTTCATTGTCATCCAATCCAAGAGGATCTTTTAATATGGCATCCTTCTCAATGGCTGAATCATAAACCACTGTGTCATATAGAAAGTTGTCGCTTGGCTTATCTTTATCCCAGTAGAATCTACCTAAATCCGAGGACCTAAGATTCTCTTTGCGCTTGCCGTCTTTTTCCTGTAGAGAGTTGGCAAGAATTGTTGTCTCGCTGAATTGATAGGCAACATGATGGAGTATAGTATCGTGAATTTCACTTTGGATGATTGCTATTAATTCTTCTCTGGATTTAGCTGGATTATTCTTAAAATACTTTATCTCCAACTTGCTAAACAGAGGGCACAAGAATGATAATGGCAGCTTCTCTGCATTAGCCAGTTCTTGGATAAACTTCTCTATTGGTTGCTTAGTATAATATTCAGCAGTATTAGGCAAATTGTATGTTGTATCTGCTTCTCTTACGATACTTGTTTCTTTATCTTGTACGCTTAATCCATCTCCTATATCTCTGGTCTTAAGCCCTTCGGTAGTAACTCTTGTCAAATGCGGTTTAATATCAAGCTTATTAAATCTTTTAGCTATAGTGTTTATTAGTTTTGCTTGTTGTATATTGGCATATACAATTCCTCTCTGCTTGTTTATCACCTCCCATAAATTCTTAAATTCTTGCCATTGCTCTCGGCGAACTTCAACCATTTTAGGCGGAGCATTGGCATTTTCAATTGCCTTGTTGCTATTATTCCGAAATAGTTGGAGTATTTCCTTGTATCTTTCATCAGTGATTTTATCAAACAGCTCACGGTTAGCACGAATGAAGTCGGCAACAGATGTCATGATATTTCCATCGTCATCAATAATATTACTCTCGCTTAATTTGTAATAGATAAAAGAGGACTCATTGTCGGATAAGCCCTTATCTTTCAATATTTCTAAAGTCAATCTGTCACCAACTACAGAGAAACTGTTATCCAAAATCTCATTCTGGATTTGATAGATAAAACCTTGTTCTTGGCTGGATACCACCATATCTAAAGCATTAATATCATAGAAAGAATCTTCGTTCTCTTGCATATATTTATAAGTGAGTCGCCGACCTTTTTGATTAACCGCTATACGCAACCCACGCCCTATTTGTTGACGACGACTGGTCTCTTTGCTGGTGCTGGCTAGCTTACAGATGGTGAAAATATTAGGATTGTCCCAGCCCTCCTGTAAAGCCCAAACAGAAAACACAAACCTTAATGGCTTAGCAAAAGAAAGTAATCCCTCCTTATCATTGAGGATAGTATCAATCCCGCTTGCCTCTTTAGCTTCTTTGGTGCTGCCCTTATCACCAGAAAAGTATCCCTCATGGACTTGAAGTTCTCCGTTGCTATTATAATCGGCTTGTAGATATTTTTTATAAGCTGAGTTTTTCGTTTTATCATAGAACTCTTTACGTATCTCCTCATATT
>JAAOII010000103.1 GCA_015163845.1 Candidatus Portiera sp. | reverse complement strand
TTTCTATATACTCATCATGGGGAGATGGTTGGTGTGGAGTTGATCCTACCACAGGAGGAGTTTTTTATAATTTTAATGCATCTGACCCAAGAGAAGATTTACGCCAAGATGAATATCGTGGCTGGAATCTTGGAGTTGCTAAAGATTACCCGGCACTTAGCTGCTTACCTGTGAGTTTAGAAGAACAAAGATCTTTTGATTTTGACGGCGATGATTTGCGTGGAGACGCAGATAATTGTCCCCTAGTTGCTAGTTCAGATACCACAGACACGGATGGTGATGGAGCAGGCAACCCCTGTGATAATGATGATGACGGCGATGGAGTTACTGATGATCAAGATCTAGCCCCGCTAGATGAGAACATAGGTGCTTTACAAGAATATCAACTGGCGGACTTCACTGCTTCTGCAATGACAGACAAAGCACTTCTACGGTGGACTAACCCAACAAATCTTACAGGAACTTCTCTGACCAGCATCAACCTTACCATTCGTAGTTACTCAGCAGCAACTGGAGAAAATGGCCTAGTAGAAACAACCACAATGACATTGATTGATGGCAATCTCACTTCTGGTCCCCAATCATTGAATCTTACATTAGCGACTGGTCGTTATTATGATTTCTCTCTTACCCCAGTATTCAGTGCTGACAATCACCGAGGTGTCACAGTCACCACCAGTCCACGTATATTAGTCCCAATCGACTCTGATGGAGATGGTGTAGCTGACTCTGATGATATGGATGCTGATGGAGATGGTCTGATAGATATCTATATGGCTACTGACTTTGATAATATCCGCAACAACTTAGTTAGTACAGGGCTTAGCAGCATCACTGGTTGTGGCGATAGAGCTAGCATTACAGAGTGTCGCGGTTACGAACTTATGAACAATATAAGTTTGAGTAGTTATGCCAACTGGGATCCAATTGGAACAGGGCTGAATAAGTTTGAAGCTATTTTTGAAGGCAATAATAATAGCATAAACAATCTAAAGATAACTAGTGCCTCATCGGACAGTGTTGGTTTATTTGCTGGGTTTGCTGGAAGCACCCAAGTGCGTAACTTGGTCTTGAGTAATATTTCAATAGAAGTTACGCAAAATTTAGTTGGTGGTTTGGTTGGCGAAATATCTAACGCCACAATAACTAATGTCCATCTTAACAAGGTGAATATTACTGGCGGAGAAAATGTCGGTGGTTTGGCTGGCAGTATGGATAATGGTGTAATCATAGATACCTCAGTGCAAGGAGAAGATATAGTTGCTACTACTGGCAATGTTGGTGGTTTGCTTGGACATAGTTATGCTGGTGAATTAAACAATTCTTGGGTTATTTGGCGAGAGATTACTACCCCTGGTGCTAATGCTGGAGGTATTATTGGCTTGCACCAATCTGATGGTTTTGAATTATCTGTCAATGCCACCTATGCTCAGGCAAATCTGATTGAAGGTAATATGAATGTAGGCGGTTTAATAGGCAATGGAAATATTACGCTTGAAAGATTAAATTATCTACATATAGAGTCCTCTTATGCTCACATAAAGACACTTAAAGCTGTAACTAAAAACTCAGGCGGTCTAGTAGGTAGAAACTTTGGGAATAGGAGCGTTAGCATAAAATATTCCTATAGTATAATTGAAAATCTTGATAATCCCCAGCTGGACTCCGCCGCTGGTTTAGCGTTTCATCCTTTAAATACTGATATTGAAGACAGTTATTGGGATGCTAGCACTAATTTTACTCAAGGAGATCCTTTTGCTTCTGGAATAGATCGTGTGGATGAGCGCGTTCTTGGTAATCGGACCACTAGCGAGTTACAATCAGGTCAACCAAGTGATGGCGGTATCTATAGTTCTTGGGATCCTCTGTTCTGGGACTTCGGCACTAATAATGAATATCCAGTATTAAGCAACCTAGTTGGCAATTTCGTTAAACAACAAAAAAGAAGTGCATTTACAGAATAATTCACTCTTTTTGTGTATAATAACTACATAATGTTAAATTCTAAATTCAAAATTCAAAATTAATGTTTTCAGTGTCAGGTGTTATCTTGCTAAGATTTAAACTATTGATACTTAAATAACTCAAATTATTAACCAAACTAAATTATTAACCAAACTAAATTATTATTATGACTAAATATTTTTTACTTAAATACTTAAAGAGTTGCTCGCAACTTATTTCTGCTAAACCTGCCCAACTACTCTTTGTTCTTGGCATAACGACTATATTTATAGCTTGTGCACCGAAGAATGATACAGCTGCATCAGATGAACAAGAAGTAGCTGAACAAGAAGTAGCTGAACAAGAAGTAGCTGAACAAGAGGTATATGAATGGAAGATGGTAACTTCTTGGCCGAAGAACTTCCCTGGACTGGGAATTGGTGCTAATAATTTAGGTGCCCTCATAGAAGAAATGTCAGGTGGCAGAATAAAAGTCACCGTCTATGGTGCCGGCGAATTAGTCGGACCTTTTGAGGTCTTTGATGCTGTTTCGCGTGGTACCGCTGAATTGGGGCATAGTGCTGCCTACTACTGGAGTGGCAAGAATCAAGCAGTTCAGTTTTTCTCTTCTGTTCCCTTTGGCTTGACAGCCCAAGAGATGAATGGTTGGTTATATTATGGCGGTGGCATGGAGCTCTGGCAAAAGATATATGGCAAGTATAATTTAATACCTTTAGCTGCAGGAAATGCTGGCGTGCAAATGGGCGGCTGGTTCAACAAAGAAATTAATTCTTTGGAAGACCTTAAGGGTATCAAGATGCGTATACCTGGACTTGGTGGTAAAGTTCTCAATAAGGCCGGTGGCATAGCTGTCAGTTTACCTGGAGGCGAGCTATTTGCTGCACTCCAATCAGGTGCCATTGATGCTACCGAGTGGGTGGGTCCTTATAATGACTTAGCTTTCGGTTTTTATAAAGTAGCAAAATACTATTATTATCCTGGTTGGCATGAGCCAGGCACAACTCTTGAAGGGATGATTAATAAAGATGCTTTTGAAGCCCTGCCAGCTGATTTGCAATCCATAGTTCTCAATGCCGCAAAAGTTATTAATCAAGATATGTTGGCTGATTTCACTGCTGCTAATAATCGTGCATTAAACATATTGGTTCAAGACCATCAAGTGGAATTGCGTCGTTATCCACAGGAAGTTATAAACGAATTGGCTCGCATTACCAATGAAGTTTTAGAAACCACTGCTGCCGAAGATCCAGAGTTCAAAGAGGTTTATGATTCTTTCAACAAGTTCCGTGTTGAAGCAATCAAATGGCATAGCGTATCTGAATTACCCTATCTGGAGATGCGCGAAAAGGCATTTAAATAATTTTGGGATAATACTTAATACTATTGGGGAGGTCCTATATTTCATAGTTACTCCCTCGTCTCAAGTATTTAAACTCATAAAATGGCAGATAATTGGCGAGGTGCCACTTGGACTATTAGCCCAAGTCGCCTACAACAAAACATATCAACAATCTGTCGTTACCTAGAAGCAATAAACTTTAACCTAGGTAGGACCGTTGCTTGGTTATCTCTAGCAATGGCGCTGATAGTATTCATCGTAGTTGTGGCGCGCTATGGTTTTGATAGTGGTTCCATAAAAGGACAAGAAGCCGTCATCTACATGCACGCAATGTTGTTTATGCTTTGTGGTGCCTATTGTTTTCAGCAAGGAATGCATGTCAGAATTGATGTGTTTTATGCAAAAATGTCGCCTCAACGCCAAACTTTAGTTGATATTTTAGGAACATTACTTTTATTACTACCAAGTTGCATTTTCATATTTTATATTTCTCTGGACTATGTAGGCGCTTCATGGAGTTACCGCGAATCCTCCACTGAACCAGGTGGCTTGCCTTATCTATATCTACTCAAAACGCTACTATTATTGATGCCTGCTGTCATATTCTTACAGGGGATAACTGACTTATGGCGGCATTATTTTTTCCTCAAGGGCTGGATTAGCTATAAAGAGAGAGAAAATGACTTAAGCTCTTCCGACCCAACCAGTAATATTAGTTAATAGCTAATATACACCTAACTCAAAAATGGAATTTTTTGCCTTTCTACTTTTTGCCCTACTTTTTGTATTATTGCTGAGTGGTTATCCAGTGGCATTTGTCCTCATGGGTTCTTCTTTACTATTTGCTTGGATAGGTATTTTGCTGGGTTATTTTGATCCAACTTTTTTACAAGCAATACCTAACCGCCTATTCGGCATCATGAGCAATGAAATATTATTAGCTGTCCCTCTATTTATTTTTATGGGGATCACTCTACAAAAATCACGCATAGCTGAAGAATTGCTTGATACTATGGGACTGCTTTTTGCCCATCTACGAGGTGGTTTAGGGTTTTCTGTGATCATAGTTGGTATGCTAATGGCAGCCAGCACCGGCATAGTAGGAGCTACAGTGGTTACCATGGGATTGATTTCTTTACCAGCAATGCTCAAAAGAAATTATACGCCTGAGGTAGCTAGCGGAACCATCTGTGCTTCAGGAACTCTCGGCCAGCTAATACCTCCCTCCATAGTATTAATCTTGTTAGGTGACGTAATATCTAATGCTTATCAATTTACCCAGTTGAAACAAGGTAAGTTTGACGTTGACACCATATCAGTTGGAGATCTTTTCTTAGGGGCTTTAGTGCCCGGCATGATTTTGGTAGGTTTCTATTTGCTTTACATACTGTTATTAACTTTTATCCGCCCTAATGATGTTCCAGCTATACCCAAGGAAGAAAGACAGCAAATGCTTCAGAATAAAAAGTTATCCCTACAGGTATTAGATGCATTGTTCCCGCCCTTGCTTCTAATATTATCAGTCCTCGGTTCTATATTATTGGGTTTCGCCACCCCCACTGAAGCAGCATCTGTGGGTTGTGTTGGCGCAATGGTCATTGCTCTATTCAAGCAACGTCTGTCTTGGTCTATCATGCGTGGCATAGTCCAAACAACTGCATCCATCAGCACCCAAATATTCTTCATCCTTATTGGGGCATCATTCTTTTCTTTAGTATTCCGTGGTTATCAAGGCGATTTAGCCTTAGAGAGTTTATTACTCGCCTTGCCGGGTGATATTTTTCTTGCTTTGCTCCTAGTAATGCTACTGATTTTTGTGTTGGGATTCTTTTTGGATTTCATAGAGATTACTGTCATAATCATTCCAGTAGTTGCCCCAGTGTTCTTGGCATTGGGGGTTGATCCTCTCTGGTTAGGTATTATGATTGCCCTAAATCTGCAAACATCTTTCTTAACTCCGCCCTTTGGTTTCTCGTTATTTTATCTGCGCGGAGTAGCACCGCCTTCTGTCACGACAGGGGCAATATACAGAGGAGTCATCCCCTTCATCATTATTCAACTCCTCGTATTGGCGATTATATGGATTTGGCCTGACCTTGCAACCTTCTTACCAAGATTAGTATATGGCTAATACTTCGTTAGAAGAGTTCAGGGGGAAGATTAAGAGGGAATATTCAGGGAAAGATTAAGGGGGAAGATTAAGGGG
>JAAOII010000102.1 GCA_015163845.1 Candidatus Portiera sp. | reverse complement strand
ATAGGAATCTTGAGCAAATTTGATCCGATTTGCTATGCGGATCTGCAAAGTTGCATTAACCGATGCATGCTCATTCATAGCAGTGACTATATATTCATAATCATTTGGCAGGTCTATTTGGGATCTATTCGTGACATAACGCACCTCTCCGGTAGTCGTATTAAAAGTGATTAGAGAGTTGTTGGCACTTGGCTCAGGGCTTATAGAATATCCAGTGGTATAGCTTGCTGTAATATTAAGTAATAAATCACCTTCAGCAGGCAAAGCATCAGTATAAATGATGTGAGAGTAACTATCTTGTGGGAAAATTGGTTCTCGCTCAGTAATATTACCAGTTATGGTGACCACGCCTTGCAGTTGAATATTTTCTGAAGTATGCATGGTGTTGAGACGTAGATTACCTGCATTTTGAATGGAGAAGGTGATACCATTGATGCGGGGATTTTCAAGCTTATCAAATGGTTCAAACTCGTCGGCATAGCCGGTTGGTATAATAGTATTAGCATTATTACTGCGGCACTCTGCTGTTATTATAGACGTTAGATTTAAGTTAAATAAGATAGTTTGATTGTCGTCCAGCCGCTCCGCCACTACTTGTTCTTTAGGAATGATTCCACGACAAGAGTTTGTCCGATCATTATGAGTTAGATTATAATCTATGCTAAGATCATTGATTATTGTAATATTAAATGGCTCGCCGTCCAATGCTAAAATATTAGTTTGATTCCTACTATCTCTGATATTCAGAGATAGATTAGCCAAAATCTCAGCGTTAATATCGTCGACTAGGTCTATAGTTCTTGTGGGGAAGTCAGTAGCAGCAACCTCATAAGAATTACTGATTATAGTCGTTCCACGAATACTCCAACCGCCAGCTATCTGAATATCGGCTAAAGAGTGGGTGGTGCCCATAAGACGGGAGTTCATGGCATTTTGAATAGAGAAGGATACTCCTGTTATATTAGCTAGTTCAATTCTATCAAATGGTTTAAAATCTGGAGTATAGCCCTCAGGTCTCATACCCTGACATTCTGCAGTTAATATAGAAGTCACATCAAGTTCAAATGTAATCTCGTCATGAGAATCTGAGTTAGCACCTAGAGTCACTGATATCTGATCACTGGGTATATTGACAGTGCAGTCACTTGGTTGGTTTTCTTTAATCAAGACATAATTAATCACAGCATCTTGTGATATGAATGAAGCGCCGTCTAAGTTAACTGAGTTACCACTATCCATTATAGTTAAGGCAAATATTACACTTACCTCCTCCTCTATATTCACTACTGTTGGTGGGGTTTCAGAAGTGACTGAATATGAATAGCTAGGCACTGCAATCCCAACTAAAGTAAATACTGCATCATCTGCTGGTGCATTGCCTAAGGCATGATTTACATTAATCCGAAGATATGCTGCATCTTGAATGGTGATTGCCAGTTCTGTAATCTTTATATTCTCAATTCTGTCATAAGGTTGATATTCAGCTGCATAGCCGACTGGGCTTAATGAGTTACCACCTGATTGACATGGGCTAGTTAATATAGACGATACATTAATATTAAGCATGATTTGATTATTATTATTGATACCTGTCGTGATGCTGTTGATTGGAATGCTGTTACTACAGCTATAGGAATTAGCTCCTTTGACTAAATTATATTCTATACTTGCCGTTGCGTCACTAAATTTTGCACCATCTAAAGATATGATGTCACT
>JAAOII010000101.1 GCA_015163845.1 Candidatus Portiera sp. | reverse complement strand
GGTTTACGTAAGGGATCTACTGTGGGAATAATCTTCAAAGGAATGCGCGCCATTTTCTCCGCACCTCGTAATTTAACCCCAGTAATTACGCCTTTCCTAGTTTTATTTCTTCCCTTCATCTCACCGCCAGCCATTACACCACTTGCGTCAAGTGGTGACTTGGGACTATCTGGGGTCTGGTTTGATATTTGTTTCATCTTTAATGTTGTTAATATTATAGTATATTACTTGTTAACTTTTTCCATAGCTTTTTGATTTTGCGGATTCTTTTTTCCACCGTCCTTGTGTGGCCCTCACGAATACTTTTCCATAACTCATTGGGTTTTCCTACCATCAGTACCAATCTAATATAAAACCTATGCCTTATCGGAGCTACAGAAATACTAATCACTTCATTTCCCTGTTCTTTTGCATAAGAACCAAAACCAGTTTTAGATAGCTGCTTGGCAAAAACCTTAGTATCCCGATCATTCTTTGTAGTCACCAAAAGCACCGGATCATATCTCGTGGAACTTTTTGTTCTCAGCATTACTACTCGTGTCAGTAGGGTGTGTGTGATGGCAACAAGATCTGCAACTGGATCTTGTTGGCTTTTAGCCCTTTCATCTATTAGCTTGCTAAAACAATGATAACTTTCATGGATCTTACTGGTATTCCTTAGTGTTGCTGGATCTTCACAAAGCATTACCTCTTGATAATCAGCTGACTCTTCTCGTATCTGAACATCAACTATTGGTGTCTTGGGTAGAATAGGCATATTCTTGACAGCATCTTTCTTATGCAGTAAATATTCTAACCCTTTATTGGAAGGATCTTTATCATATATTGCCTTAAGCAATATTGGCCAGTTTCTGGCTCTATGACCACCATCACGCACTTGCCAAATTCCTTTTTGGGCGGTAGAACGCAGGTATATTCTGCCGAAGTAATACAAGTCATCTTGATTGCTTTCATCATGAAATTGGACGATATCCCACCAAATATTCTGCAGAGAACCCTCAGACCATCTATATTTACTTTGATGAGGCGGAACTTCATACTCTTCCATGAAAAATTCACTCAGGGTCTCTGGCTTTCGGTAGGTAATTGTGGATAATTTCACCATTATTATATTAATACTATCTAGAGGAACTACTTCTAAATGGAATTAGCCCTATGCAGTTCCATTGTTAATGCTGTTTATGTGTAACATTGTTTTAATTGGCATTATCGGATTCAACTGCCATTTTCGAATTATTTGAAACTAATCCCCTAAGCCCTTTCCATAAATATCCCAATAAGTGCTTTGGCTTACTGATGAACAATATAGATCTCAAATAAACCCCTTGATCCACTAAATCTCTGCCAGCTATGATTAGTTCTCTTTCACTGCCCTTAGGAAGCTTACCTATTCCTATGCTAAATAGCTGTTTAGCAACCACAGGTGGAGATTTTAGTTGACTGGTGTCTATAAATTCTGTGGCTTTGTCATGAGTTGCCTGCTTAGTTACTAAGATTACGCTTCTGGTTAATAAAGTCGCAGCCAAAGCAGAAATATCAGTTAACGGATCTTCTTGTCTCTGTATTCTCTCATCTATGAGATCTTGGAAATAATTATACCCTTGGAGTATTCTGCCTTTTTTATTCATCTTTCCTCCGCATTCCTCCGACAGTAGATGTTGGATCTCCGCATTCTCGGCACTAATTTGGATATTTATTGAGGGAGTTTTAGGGACAGTAGAAATGCCCTTTATAATATCTTTCCTATATAGCAAATATCCCAAACCCTGATTAGAAGTATCCTTATCATAGAGAGCTTTAATAAATATTGCCAAGGTTATCAATTGATTCGTGCCGTCAACAACATCCCAAGCATCTTGACTAGATGCATTGCTATTCTTATCTAAGGTTAAAGAACCAAAGTAATACTGCTCATCAGCACCTGCCGCATCATGAAATTTTGTAATCTCGTCCCACACTTTCTGCCACTCTTCTTCTCCCCAAGTATATGGATGAGAATAGGATATATTATATTCATCAGCAAATATTGTCAATATATTGT
The DNA here is from genome assembly GCA_015163845.1 of Candidatus Portiera sp. Classification (GTDB taxonomy): domain Bacteria; phylum Pseudomonadota; class Gammaproteobacteria; order CBDBNL01; family JAAOII01; genus JAAOII01. The sequence goes on along the minus strand of JAAOII010000101.1, from coordinate 7,580 downwards.
CAATATTAGCATAGACAGTTTCCTTGGATAACATAGCTATCTACTAGTTGAATCGTGCATAGGTACTTTGTAGCACTGCAATTTTGACTTCGTCTTTGCCTGCTTCTCTCTTTGCAAGTTGGAAATTGGCCTGCATTTTATCTCTATTACCGCTCAATAAATGATATACCCCAGTTGTTCTGAAAAGATTATAGCGGTCGCCGACCTTGCTATAATAGATAGATAGTTGTAACCACGGGTCTGGATTCTCTAAATAATGATTGGTTACTCCCCCCATAGTTAATATTGCCTTGTCGTAATCTTCCATTTTCGCATAAGCCAAAGCCCGATAATACTCGAGAGTTGGGTTTGCATTATTGTATCTCAGTGAATCGTCAATAAGCTTCAGTGCTTGATTACTTGAACCACCTTTAATCAAGGCATCCAGCAAGCTGTAAAGAACTATACGCGATGTTGGATGTTGTTGGTTAACTCTCTTTAGCAAGTTAATTGCTTGAGCATATTTTGATTGCTCTAATAAAAATAATGCATCGGTGTAGGCCCTGTCACTATTATTCTTTTTTGCCAGATATTGTCCACCTCGCCCAGCCAAGAAAAGTGCTCTTTGATGGACAAAATCATATTCATCAGCAAGCAACTGACGAGTTACTACTTTATACTGCCTAGCACGTTGCAATGCATAATTCATCCTATCCGCAGTGAGTGGGTGGGTTCTATAATAAACTGCTACTTGATCATTGCCGCCCAGAGACCTTAAGCGACCCAGCATAACTGGCATTTCTTTAACATCAAATTTACCCTTATCTAATAACTCCAATGCTTGAGCATCTGCTTCATTTTCAAACTGGCGGGATAAACGTAATAATTCATCCGTTTGATAACCTATAGTCCCCACTATAGCAGCTGTCCCCAAGGGCACATTACCACTAATTAATAATGCTAAACCAGCAAAGATTGCACCTAAAGACGCTCGGTTATTGGACTTGGAATATTCCAATCTGCGTAAAAAATGTTCTTGGCTAAGATGCGACAATTCATGAGCTATGACAGATGCGAACTCTCCTTCACTTTCTGCAAGTAGAAAAATACCTAAATTAATTCCAATCACTCCTCCAGGAAGTGCGAAAGCATTAAACTGACGGTTCTTAGAGATTACCAGATTGACATTATATCTTGATAGCTGGCGTCCTTGTTTAAGACGTTTAACTAAATCTTCCGAATAGGCCTGAATAATAATATCATTCAAAGGATTAATCCTCTTGTAATTATCTCTCAACCACGAACGCCCCAAACTCTCCTGTTGCCTTATGGAAATAACTGAGGTTTCACCTATATTAGTAGGGTCATTAGCTGCATAAGCACTCTCGCTTAGGGGCAACATTAGCATTGGCAAACTGATTAAACACAATACAGTGGATATTATGGACCTTCTCCACGACTTGTGTAGATGCTTAAGTATGCTGGCTATAGGGGTTGGGGGAGCTATAGAAAGTATGGGAAGAATCTGAATCTTGTAATTTGCACGCCCGACAGGATTCGAACCTGTGACCTTTGGCTCCGGAGGCCAACGCTCTATCCGAGCTGAGCTACGGGCGCTAAAAATTATATTTTTGCGGATGTTGTGTGAGTTACTCCGCATTTGTGATCATTACCAAAATTAGTGGCAAATAACTTTTTTCAAGTTTGGCTCAAATAACTTCTGAACCAGCAACTATCTCTGATATTTCTTGGGTAATAACTGCTTGGCGGGCTTTGTTATAAACCAGTTGCAGTTCTTCTATGATATCAGCAGCATTATCCGAAGCATTTTTCATTGCCAACATTCTCGCTGCTTGTTCGCAAGACAAATTCTCCACCAAGGTTTGATATAGAGACGACTCAATATATCTCTGTAACAACTTATCCAATAAGTCCTTTGCGTCTGGCTCATACAGATAATCCCATGAATATTTCCTTTCTCCTATATTATCTGATATTGCATAGGAGTTGTTTTCCGCCTCAGCATCATCTGTGGCAGAATAGGTAGGCAGTGGGATTAATTGTTGCAAGGTAGGTTTTTGCACCATAGTATTGACAAACTTATTATAGACGATGTGTAAAGAATCTATTTCACCATTTTTATACAAATCAGTCATCACCTGTAGCACCCCTCCTATCTCATTGACTTCTACCTTATCACTCAGGTTTATCTTGGACGCAACTACATCCGACCCTATTGCCTTAAAGAAGACATTGCCTTTGCTGCCCAATACCGCAAGTTTAGTGCTGATTTTTTTTCCCTCATTTTCCTTAACCGACTCTAAAACCTTCTTGAATAAACCATAGTTCAAACCACCACAAAGACCACGGTCACTAGATACGATGATTAAACCAACATTCTTTATCTCACGTGCTTCCATGAAAGAATGACTGTATTCAGAGGAAGACGCCTCAATTTGCCTAATCAATGAATGCATATTGGTATTATAAGGGCGAGTAGTTCTCATCCTTTCTTGCGCCTTTTTCATCTTACTGGCAGCAACCAGTTCCATAGCACTAGTTATTTTGCGAGTGCTTTGGATACTGCGGATCTTGGTTTTGATTTCCTTGCCAGCAGCCATATCTATTAATTATTAGTGTGAATTATTGCTACTATATTCCAATGCATTCCAATACAAAATATTAAGAATACTACCAGCTTCCCTCAGTTGCGAATGCTTCCAAAGCAGTTCGCATCTGTTTTTCAATGTCATCGTTATAATCGCCTTTTTCATTGATTGTTTCTATCAAGGGCTTATATTTAGAATTGACAAAATCATGCATGGCACTTTCATACTTGCCAACATCCTTAACTTCCAATTTATCCAAGAAACCATCATTGGCGGCAAACAAACTAAACGCCATGCGACCAAGATTAAGTGGATCATATTGTTTTTGCTTCATCAATTCAGTTACTCTTTCGCCTAATTCAAGCTGCTTACGAGTTGTCTCGTCCAAATCAGAGGCGAACTGGGCGAATGCTGCCAATTCACGATATTGAGCTAATGCCAAACGCACGCTACCACCAAGTTTCTTGATGATCTTAGTTTGTGCTGCACCACCCACCCTTGATACTGATAAACCTGCATTAATTGCTGGTCTTATACCTGCATTAAACAGATCTGTCTCAAGATATATTTGTCCATCAGTTATGGAGATAACATTAGTCGGGACGAAAGCCGAAACATCACCTGCCTGGGTCTCAATGATTGGCAAGGCAGTCAATGATCCCGTTTTACCCTTTACTCCAGATTCTTTCTCTACATATACTTCATTCACTCGGGAAGCCCTCTCCAATAATCTAGAGTGTAGGTAGAAAACATCGCCTGGATAGGCCTCACGTCCTGGAGGACGTCTCAGTAGTAAAGAAATTTGTCTATAGGCCCAAGCATGTTTAGTTAAATCGTCATATATGATTAAAGCATCTTCACCTCTATCACGAAAATACTCACCCATTGCACAACCAGCATAAGCGGCAATGAACTGCATGGCAGCTGGGGCGGCAGCTGGTGCGGCAACAATAATAGTATGTGCCAAGGAGTTATTTTCTGCCAAAGAATTCACTAAGTTGGCTATGGAAGATTGTTTCTGTCCTATGGCAACATAAATGCATTTAATCCCTGTATCACGTTGATTGATGATGGTATCAATAGCAACTGCTGTCTTACCTGTTTGCCTATCTCCAATTATAAGTTCTCTTTGACCACGCCCGACAGGTACCATGGCATCCAACGCCTTATAGCCCGTCTGCACTGGCTGTGAGACAGATTGTCTAGTAATCACACCAGGGGCAATACGTTCAATTGCTAAACTATCTTTAGTATCAATTTTGCCAGCTCCATCTATGGGTGCACCCAAAGCATTTACAACTCTACCCAGTAATGCCTCACCAACAGGGACTTCCAATACCCTACCAGTGCACTTTACCTTATCACCTTCTTGTAGGTGTTCGTAATCACCCAAGACCACAACACCAACAGAGTCACGCTCCAAGTTAAGTGCCATGCCATAAGCCCCTCCAGGTAACTCTATCATCTCGCCATATTGACCAGATTGTAGACCATGTACTTTCAGAATACCATCAGCAACTGATACTATAGTACCTTCACTGGTTGTCTCTGATGATAGAGATAGACCCTCTATCTTTTTGCGAATAATATCGCTGATTTCTGTAGAATTAATCTTTTGCATAATTTATAAAGCTGCTGCTAATTTTTCTAATTTACCAAGTATGGACGCGTTCTTAACTTTACCGTCCCATTCTATTATTACTCCCCCGACCAAAGCAGAATCAACCCGTAAATTGACACTCGCCTTTTTACCTATTGAATCAGTTATTTGCTTTGTAAGTTTGTCACTTTCTGCTTCGTCCAATTCATAGGCACTAGTTATATTAACCTCTATGAGGTTTTCTTCTTTTTGCTGCATTGCGACAAATATTTTGTTGATTGCTGGTAAGCATTCAACTCTTCCATTGCTTATCAGAAGCTGCAAAAAATTTTTCTGTTCTGCATTAAGCTTGGCTGAACCCACGCCATCAAGAACATCCTCAAGTAGTTGCAATTTCTCACCCTTTTGTAATACCGGGTTCTTAATTACATTCGCCAACTCTTTCACTTGCACTAAACCACTCAAATTATCCAATAACTCAGACCAGGGCTTCACAGCACTCTGATCTTTCGCTAGGGCAAAAACGGCACGAGCATAGGGGCGAGCAATTGTTTCCATTGAACTAATAACTAATTAATGTTTCAGTTGCGAGCCAAGGTCATCAATGATGGCTTTATGTTTAGCCATATCAACTTCCTTCTCAACAATTTTCCCAACGCCTGTAGCAACCAAGTCCTCCAGATAGTCGCTTAATTCACCGCGAGCTTTCTGAGCACTTCGATTAATTTCTTCATCAGCAGAAGCCATTATTCTTTGCTTCTCTGATTCGGCTTGGTTTTTTGCTTCATCCACTAGCTCAGATGCTCTTTTATTAGCATTTGCTATGATAGTGGCTGCTTGATCTTTGCCTTCTTGCACCAAGTTAGCTGAGTTCTCTTTGGCTTCAGCCAAGTCCTTGTGAGCCCTATCAGCTGCTTCTATACCATCACTGATATTTTTCTGCCTTTCTCGCAGAGCATTAATCAGTGGTGGCCAGACATACTTCATGCAAAAGAGCACGAACAAGCCAAAGGATATCGATTGACCCAGTAGAGTAAGAGTTATACTCATCTTTCTCGACTAATTTAACCTAGCTGAGCTAGGAACGGATTCGCGAAAGTAAAGAACAATGCTATACCAACGCCAATCATAGGAACTGCATCTAGCAAGCCCGCAACGATAAACATCTTAACTTGCAGCATCGGAGCCAATTCAGGTTGACGCGCAGCGCCTTCCAAAAATCTACCACCCAGCAAGCCAAAACCAATGGCAGTGCCGAGAGCACCTAGACCTATAAGCAAACCAACTGCAACCGCAGTAAAAGCTATGACTGTTTCCATAAGTTACCTCAAAAGTAATAATAAATAAAAAATAATATGGATAAACGAATTAAATTCGCATCTCCAAGTTAATTATAAAGCATAATGATGCTTTAATGCTTCTCATGTGCCGTACTCAAATAGACTATGGTTAACATCATAAAGATGAATGCCTGTAGAGTAATGACTAAAATATGGAATATGGCCCAAGGCAGTGCTAAAGTCCACTGAATATAAAATGGCAATAATCCAATAAGTATGAAAATCAATTCTGCGGCATAGAAGTTACCGAATAGACGCAGTGCCAAAGACACTGGCTTAGCAATCAGTGCGATGGACTCAAGTAAAAAGTTGAAGGGTATCATCCATTTACCAAATGGCTGTAGAGTGAGTTCGCTGACAAATCCCTTGATCCCCTTAATCTTAATACTGTAGTAGATAATTAGAAAGAAAACTGATATTGACATTCCAAAGGTTATGTTGGGGTCGGTAACTGGCACCACTTTCATATACTCCACTCCCATAGAATGAAACACAAAAGGCAAGAAGTCCACTGGAATAATATCCATGAAGTTCATAAGAAATATCCACACGAATATGGTGAGGGCTAGAGGGGCAATGAGATCACTCTTGCCATGGAAGGATTCCTTCACGCTATTGTCAACAAATTCAACTAATATCTCCACAATATTCTGCATCTGGCGCGGTATGCCAGTCGTAACCTTTTGTGCCACTCTATAGAATACAGATAAAAATAGGATACCTAAAAAAACAGACCAGCCCAAACTATCTACGTGGATAGCCCAAAAACCCATCTCTTGGGCTTCTATTGCATCTTCGGCAAATCCCCAGCTATCATCGGCTTTTTTGCCATAGACGAGGTTAGTCAGATGATGACTTATATATTCTGTTGGAGTTGTTGCTGCCATGATTAGATTATAACATTTTACTATTGTTTTATAATGTAATGACTATGAAAAATATTTATTGTTTATCATACAAGGCATCAACAAACCTTGGTGATGAAATACAAACCTTAGCAGCGCTTAATGTTCTGAAGAAACTAGGAACAAAATGTGCTGGTTTTGTTGATCGCGATAATCCTCAAATAACTGATAAAGTTAATTTATTGCCTTATATCAATAAATGGAAAATCAAGTATTTCAAATTCAAACTGCGTTGGAAAATTAAATGGTATTTTAAATATCGCAAGCATCTTAAAAATAATATTGACTGGGACCCGCAACCCATTAATATTGAGGACTTGAAAAAGCAAATAATCAAGAATACGGGCGAGCAAATAAAAAAGTTAGCCACTTAATAATTAATTCTATTAATAATTAATCTTAGCCAAATCTAACCAAATCCAGCTAGACAAATGCAATCCAAAAGGTACCTAGTAGATCTGATAGCCGCAAGAGTAATCTCTGTTGTCGGCATCAGTATCATAGGATTTATATTGCTCATCTTTGTTTATCTTTTCCGCCAAGTGGTGCCCTTGTTTGAAGATGCTTCTATAACCGAAGAATTGGTTGAGACCTTACCCAACACTCAAGACATCTTATATAGTGATATCAACGAACAGAATGATGCAATTATAACCATCACCAAATCTGGTCGTCTAGAGTTTTATAACTTAGCCAGACGCTTGGCTATTAGCGAAGAACAACTCCCTCTAGCTTCTATTTCTGTTATAGCTAAGGATGCTCCGACTCAACAATTGCTAGCGATTGCAGATGCTAAAGGTGGAGTTATCATGCTTGGTTATGATTTCAAAGATGACTTTTCTGGCGGCAACCGCTACTCCACAGCAGAGTCGACCTACCCTTTGGGAAAGCAGCCCATCCGTCTTTCTTCAAGGCCTCTGCAGGCAATCAACTCTCTTACAGATGAGAAATCCACCAGTATTGTCGGCTATGACTCTGCTGGGGAATTACACGGCAGAATTCTTTTCTCAGAGGAGAATTCCATAACTGGTGAAATAGTGCGAAGCGAAAGCAATATAAGAATGCCTGATATAAGTATCACTCCTAACTTCCTGCAAATCTTTGATCAACAAGAACATTTATTATTAGCCACTGAAGATGGCAAGCT
>JAAOII010000100.1 GCA_015163845.1 Candidatus Portiera sp. | reverse complement strand
CGGCTTTATCCGCGTGCAAGACCTGGTTCTGACTATACTTGGTCCTTGAAATTATTGAAATTATTCAAAGAAAGACGCCCAGATCTTCCCACCAAGTCAGGCATAATGGTTGGTTTGGGTGAAACGACAGAAGAAGTGGAAAGGGTTTTACTTGACTTGCGTAATCATAAGGTGGATATGGTCACTATAGGTCAGTATCTTCAGCCCTCGCTATCCCATTTACCAGTAGATCGCTATGTTCATCCTGACGAATTTGATTATTATTCCCAACTTGGCGAGAGAATGGGGTTTGCCAATGTTGCGTCTGGTCCTTTAGTACGTTCTTCTTATCATGCGGATCAGCAGAATAATAATGCGAATAGCAATAATAATTAATTGTAAAAAAATAATTACAAATAGGTTGATTAATTTTTTTAAGACACTATAAAGTATATATGAATTACTATTTTTGTAATATATTAACTAAGAGAATCAAATATGGAACATACTTTACCTAAACTGGATTATGATTATGGTGCTTTAGCTCCACATATATCCGAAGAAACAATGACCTTGCATCATAGCAAGCATCATCAGACCTACGTCGACAAACTGAATGGACTCATAAAAGGGACGGAGTTTGAAAATGCGACCCTTGAAGAAATCGTCAGCAAATGCCCCGATGGTCCGATGTTTAATAATGCTGGACAACACTGGAATCATAGTTTATTTTGGCAGTTGCTTGCTCCCAATGGTGGTGGGGAACCCCCTGCACAATTAGCTGAAGCCATCAATGCGAGTTTTGATTCGTTTGATAACTTCAAAGCAGAGTTTGAGGCGTGTGGTGCCAATACTTTTGGCTCTGGTTGGGCTTGGCTGGCACAGGGAGACGGCGACAAACTAGAACTTATGAGTTGCTCTAATGCTGATAATCCATTGAGACATGGCAAAAATGCCCTTTTAGGTGTTGATGTGTGGGAGCATGCCTACTATGTGGACTATCGTAACAGACGCCCAGATTATTTGAAGGCGGTTTGGAATGTTGTTAATTGGGAAAGTGTCGCGGGCTTGTTGAAATAAGCACAAAACATAAGTTGGATACCACCGACAAAGCCGACTGGCTAGCCCTATTGCACCTTGGCAAATCGGCGGAGTACATAGAAAAGTTTCATTCTCAAAGTTTATTCCCCGATGCCAAGATCAGCCAAGCGGTTGCTGAAGACCTTGAATGGGAGGATAAGTCAACTAAGCATCATATCATTACTTATGATGATGAGAATTATCCACCTTTGCTCAAGGAGATTAAGGGGAGCCCACCAGCTTTATTTGTATATGGTAGTTCATCTCGGTTAAAGTTTCCCGCGTTTGGGATAGTGGGACCTCGCATGCCTTCACGTGAAGGTGTTAAGAATGCGGCACTCTTTAGTAGCTATATTGCTCAACAAGGCATTTGCATAGTTAGTGGCTTGGCTTATGGCATAGACAAAGTAGCTCATGAAAGCTCTATTAATAAACTAGGCAAAACCATTGCGGTTATTGGCACTGGCATAGAGGTTACTTATCCCGCTCGGCATAATTACTTAGTTGAGCAGATAGCTGACAATGATGGCTCAGTGGTATCTATCTTCCCTCGGCCTACTAAACCCTTGCCTCCACACTTTCCTGCCCGCAATCGTATCATAAGCGGCATATCCTTGGGTGTCTTGGTAGTGGAAGCGGGTGAACGTAGCGGGGCAATGATTACTGCTCGTTGTGCCATTGAACAGGGGCGTGAAGTTTTCGCCTTGCCTGGATCTATCCATAACCCCCTTGCTAAGGGAAGTAACTCACTCATCAAGCAAGGAGCTAACCTAACCGAAAACTATCCTGATATCATAAATCATTTACAACCAGTATACGAGAGTTATGGTATGGCGGTGAAACCTATAATTCACCAAGAACATCAAGAGTATAAAGCGATAAACAAAAATAATCATAAACCAAAGAATCATAAACAAGGCACACTCCAAAACACCAAAGCTACTAAAATTGCTAAAGTTACTAGCGACAATGAAAGCACTAAAGATTATGTAACTGGTATAGAAAGTATAGGCAACATAGAAAGCCCTGACGCTGAGTTAAACTTACTGAAACTAGAATCTAAAGACACTGAAATTCTTAAGTTGCTAAATAAAGGTGGACTATCAGCTGATGAGCTAGTTGAACTTGTTGACAGCCCGATCAGCCAAATTAATTCATCCCTGATGAATATGGAATTGCAGGGAGCAATTTATCAAGAAAAAGGCGTCTATAAAAGAGTTCTGAACTGATATTTTAGAAGTTGTGGATGGTCTTTCTATAGGATCTGCTGGCCTGTTTTTGCCCGATATAATTATTGCCATCATTGAGTGTTTCTAATTGATTCCCTTTGGGTAATATGCGTGCATATTCTTTGGGAAGTTGTTTAACAACATAGTCACTATCCCCCGCGTCAATAATCTCCTGCAGATTTCTTTGATCCCATTCTATTTTATGTTCGTTTAATGCTACCCATTTACTAACGAGCTCTTTGGTCTTAGCACAATTCTTAATGTAGATGCTATTAGATATTACCTCACCTTTGGGATGTTTCCTACGTTTGAGAAAATTGGAGATATTTCTGCGGATAAAAGACAGCAGTCCGTCATTATCTATCTTAAGTGGTAGATGGTATGCACGGTGAATATACAGATGAAAGTCATTATCATTCGCTAATTTATCAAATAATTCTAATTTTTTTAGGATCACGGCATCTGCATCTAGCCATACTAGATCACATTCAAATTCATCAAGTGCCTCATGAATTACTGCTGCTTTTTGCTGTGTATTCTTAACCCAGTCCTTAAGATTGACAATGGGATAGAACTTATAATCAACTTT
>JAAOII010000099.1 GCA_015163845.1 Candidatus Portiera sp. | reverse complement strand
TTAGCGAAAATGCCAGATGCTTTTACTATATGGCACCAAGCAGGAGTAGGCAAAAAAGAGGCCACAACTGCTCTGTATGAAAAATATGCCATACAAAATGTCAAAGTTGATGAATTCATTGACTCTGTTGCCGATGCCTATGTTTGGGCTGATCTAGTTATATCTCGTGCTGGTGCTATGGCAATAACTGAATTATCTTTAGTGGGAGTTGCTTCTATATTAGTTCCTTTCCCCTATGCAACAGATAATCATCAAATGAAGAATGCTCGAGCTTTAGGTGACGCAGTGGTTGTCATTGACAATGATAAGTTTGATGTAGAGAATTTAAGAATCTTGTTGGAGGTTTGGAGTGATCCGGGCCAGAGACGAAATACACGAAACAGCTTGGCCGACTGGGCTGTAAACCTCCTCAAGTTTTCTAAACCAGCAGCTACTGCAACAATAGCAAAAGATCTAGTGGAATTGTCTCATGCGACTTGATAAGTGGAGAAAAATAGGAGCTGGCAAAGTTCAGAAAGTCCACTTTATTGGGATAGGCGGTTCTGGGATGTGTGGCTTGGCTGAAATACTGAATGGGCTGGATTATGATGTCAGTGGTTCCGATGCTAAAGAATCAGAAACCACAAAAAGGTTAAGTAAATTAGGAATTAATTGTTACATTGGTCATAGAGCAAAGCAAGTAAAAGATATTGACTTGATCGTCAAATCTGGTGCTATAGATATGGATAATCCAGAGTTGAAATATGGAGTTGAACACAGCATACCTATTATTCAACGAGCTGAAATGTTAGCTGAAATAATGAGGTTTGGCTTGGGTATAGCAGTTGCTGGTTCACATGGAAAAACTACTACTACTAGTATGATGGCACAGGTTTTATCAGCTGCTGGGGAAGATGTTACTTTCATAGTTGGTGGTCTGGTAAAAAGTTCTAACAGTAACAGCAAACTCGGAGGAGGTAACTATGTAGTTGCTGAAGCCGATGAGAGTGATGCATCTTTCTTGTTTATTCATCCTTATATTGCAGTGGTTACCAATATTGATAGAGAACATATGTACAAATATGGAAACATGCAAGAATTGAAAAAAACTTTTTTACAATTTTTACATCATGTCCCTTTTGATGGTTTGGTAGTTATTTGCGTGGATGATCCTATTTTGTGTGAGTTAGAAGCTGATATTAATCGTCCCCTAGTCCGTTATGGTTTTGGCAAAAATGCCGAATATCGGGCTAAGAAAGTTATACAAAAAGGTTTAAACACTAGCTTCACTGCCGTCTTCCCTGATAAAAAAGAGCTAGAGGTTACTATAGGTGTGCCAGGCAAACATAATGTTCTGAACGCCTTGGCGTGTATTGCTACTGCCGATGCCATAGGTATGGAGTCATCAAAAATAGCGAAAGGGATTAATAATTTTGTTGGGGTATCTAGAAGACAAGATCTATTAGGAAGTTTTAATGGACGAATTGGAGAGGATGATGAGCCGCTTGATAATATCATGCTCATAGATGACTATGGCCATCACCCAACTGAAATAGAATGCACCTTGAAAGCTATAAAAGAAGGATGGCCAGGACGTCGTTGCATAATGATTTTTCAACCCCATAGGTATAGCCGCACACAGGATTTATTTGATGATTTTGTTAGGGTGTTAAGTATGCCTGATGAAATTTTATTACTTGATATATATGCAGCAGGAGAAAAGCCAATCAAAGGGATAAGCTCCAAAACACTAGTGAAGAAGATAGCAGCTAAAGGCAAAAAAGATCCTATATATGTCAAAGATCATGATGGTTTATTGAAGGCATTGCCTAAAGTGCTTAAGTCAAACGATATATTAATTACTCAAGGTGCCGGCAACATAGGAGCCCTGTCAAATGATTTGGCTAATAATAATTTATATATGAAAGATAATATTTTATGAGTGCACAAAACTTTGACTTGTCTCCTCCCGAGGAAGGATCCGTAATGAACTCTCCAAGCATAAAGAGTATCGGGTTAGTTGCATCCACAGATCAGAATCAAGATGTATCTTATCCCCTGGTAGTGGCACAGGTTGTATTAGTGTTAGGCGCGTTGTTAATATTTGCTCTCTGGTTCACCCTTGCCCTTATGCAAGACAAGCCATTTAATTCACTGGATAAGGTATACACGAATACTCAACTTTCCTCCAAAGAACTACGAGAGGTTAATTTGGTGCTAACTGGAAGTTCTTCTGTAGCTGATATGCAAGAAAACTTACAAAGAATACCTTGGATTAATCAAGTTGCTGTTAGTAGACGTATTTCTGGTAGAGATGACATATTAATATTAGATTTAACTAAGGCACAACCTCTTGCCAGAATGCGCAATGGGAACTTACTTTTTAGTGATGGGAAATTAGTAGAAGGAGATGCATCGGATTATGATATACCCATTGTTAGCGGTGAATTGATTTCAGCGGAGAAGGGGAAAGGGGGAAATAGGGCGAAGGTAAGCCACGCTGAAGCTACTGCTTTAGGTGAAACAATCTCTGCGTTAAGCAAGTTGTCATCATCTTATGGACTGGATATTGTTGAATACAAGATCAGTCAAGCTGGAGCAATAAACGTGCTAATGGGCAACGGAGGCATCATGAAGGTGGGAGTCAGGGACCATAGGCAACGTTTAAAAAGGTTGGCAAGGTTCCTGTCCTCTTACAAGGATGAAATACTTAAAGTCCAAGACATTGATTTACGTCATGATAAGGGCTTGGCGGTTTTATGGAACAATTAATAATTATGAATAATTATGAATAATTATGACTAGAGATAATATTATTACGGTTTTAGACCTTGGAAGCTCAAAAGCAGTTGCCTTGGCTGGTCGTCTTTCAGTAGACGGGAAAATTGATGTGCTGGGCTTGGGTTTAGTTCCTTGTCGCGGTATTCAGCAAGGTACTGTTGTGGATATTAGTGCCACAGAAGATGCCATAGCTAAAGCCATTAGTGATGTTGATGCCACTGCCGGTATCACAACCAGTTCTATATATATGTCAAGTGGTGGTATTCATATAGCCGGACGTTCTTCTCATGGAACTACTGCAGTTAGAGGGAAAGAGGTTACTGATGAAGATGTAGAGGCAGTTGTTGGAGCCGCAAAGGCAATTTCATTTTCGCAGGAAGAATCTTTGATACATATTCTGCCACAGAGTTTTACTATTGATGGTCAAGAAAATATACGCCAACCTCTAGGGATGTCAGGTATGCGTATGGAAGTAAATTGCTACTTGATTAGTGGTATAAGTAATACTCTAAGGAATCTAAATAAGTGTGCATCCAGATGTAATTTGTCAGTTGAAAGAATTGTCGTTGAACAAGTTGCCGATAGCTATGGTGCTTTGCGTAAAGATGAGCAGGAGTCGGGAGTTTGCTTAATAAACATAGGAGCTGGTTCAGTCAAGTGCATAGTGATTAAAGATAATGCACCAGTTTTTGTCAAGACCTTCCCCATAGGTGGAGAGAATGTCACAAATGATATAGCGGCTGCCTTAAGAATACCTTCAGGACTTGCAGAAGAATACAAAAGACGCTATGGATGTGCTCTTTCAGAAAGAGTTAGCAATGATGACATAGTCAAAATATCTAGGGTTGATTACCGCAGCGAACAAGAGATTAGTCGCCAGACCTTATCAGGATTTATCCAACCCCGATATCAAGAAATATTTGAATTCATTGAAGAAGAATTACGCAAGGAACAAATTAAGCATATGATGCCAGCTGGTGCGGTTTTAGTTGGTGGCGGTTCTAGAATTCAAGGACTACCTTCCTTGGCGGCAGAGATCATGCATGCCAGTGTCCGAGTTGGTACACCACTCAATCTTAGCGATAATTCTGAGATAGCTGATCTAATCAAAAATGATAGTTCTTACACTGCTGTCTGTGGGCTACTCAGTTTCTGCTTTGAAGAGCGTATCCATTCACAAAAAGAGGAAGGGTTTTTCTCCAATTATAGTCCCTTCGGCAAAATGGCTTGGTTTAGCCGTTTTAATAGTTGGGTCGGCAAGAATTTTTAATCTATATTATATAACCCAGAGTAAACATAATGAAAGAAGATATATTTGAAAACGCAACCCTTCCGTTGGACACAGCACGCATAGTCGTTGCTGGTGTTGGCGGTGGCGGCTGCAATACAATCCGCCATATGGTGGAACATAAAGTAACGGGAGTTAACTTCTTGTGTATTAACACAGATGTTAAAGACCTATCTAAAGTAAGTGGTCAAGAGCAATTACCAATCGGTAAGAAGCGAACCAAAGGTCTTGGAGCTGGCGGCGATCCCATAGAGGGACGTGAAGCAGCTATTGAAGATCGTGATAGTATAGCAGAGTGCCTTGAAAACACTGATATGTTATTTGTCACAGCTGGAATGGGTGGTGGAACCGGAACTGGTGCCGCACCGATTGTGGCAGAAATTGCAAAAGATATGGGAATACTAACAGTTGCTGTTGTGACCATGCCATTTCAATTTGAAGGAGAAAGAAGAAACACTCAAGCAACCCAAGGACTTGGTAATTTGCGTGAAGTTGTGGACTCAATCATAGTCATCCCCAATGATAAATTGTTGAGCAACCTTGAAAAGAATATTAGAGTGAGAGAGGCATTCAGCCGTGTCAATAATGTTCTACTTGATTCGGTTAAAGGCATATCTGACTTAATCACCAAGCCAGGAGAAATTAATGTGGATTTTGCCGATGTTTCTTCTGTAATGCGTGGCATGGGTTTGTGCATGATGGGAATAGGTTATTCTAATGAAGAAGGAGCTGCACTCAAAGCAGTTGACCAAGCACTCGGCAATCCATTAATTGACGATATGCAACTTAAGGGCGCTAAAGGCATTCTAGTTAATGTTACTGGCAATGGAGATCTTTCCATGCTTGAGTATCAACAGGTTTGCGACCGTCTTTATGAATGTGCTACTCCAGAATCCAAAATAATTACTGGAATGATGATAGATGAAGATATGGAAGAGGCAATCAAGGTTACAGTTGTGTTGGCAGGTATAGAACCAGCAGCACCTTCTTTTAGCATTGATAGGCCAACTCCTAAACACCAGGATGAAAATGATTCTGTGAATGGTGACAGGGTTTTTACCGATGTTCCAACATTCATCAGAAAACAAATGGACTAGTTAATTATTCGCTTTTGCTACCTAGTATGTATTGACATGCTCTGGGCATTCTTCGATACTAGGTAGCAGTTTTATTTAATGATAGAATTGGTAATTTCTTTAATAAGTAATTTTTTTAATAAGTAACTTAATTACCCCTTGAAAAACACAAAATAGACCCTATAATATAGGTATGAGAAGAATAACTTTATTTGTCCTCACCAATTTGCTAATCATTGCGGTTGTTTCCGTTAGTTTTAGCGTCATAGGTAGCTTTCTAAGTGCCAGAGGTGTGGATATCAGCTTATATCAACAAGCCGGAATAAATTACACCGGGCTGTTGATATTTTGTACTATTTTTGGCATAGGCGGAGCAATGATTTCATTACTCTTATCCAAGACCATTGCCAAGTCATCAATGAGGGTAAAACTTATTGATCCAATTCGGGCTTCCAGTGGAGAGAAAGACCTAATAAACATGGTAGCTGAACTAGCCAAAGCTGCTGACATAGCTATGCCCGAAGTTGGCATATTCCCTTCAGCTCAAGCCAATGCTTTCGCTACTGGCTGGAACAAGAACAAAGCATTAGTGGCTGTCAGTGCTGGTATGTTACGCGATTTTGATAAACGCGAAGTACGTGCCGTTATGGCTCACGAAGTTGGCCACATAGCCAACGGTGATATGGTTACTTTGGCACTCATTCAAGGCGTAATTAATGTATTTGTTTTGTTTGCCGCTAGAGTAGTGGCTTTCTTCGTTGATAAGTTCGTTCTAAGACGTGAGGGTGGAGGAATTGGCATGGGGTATTTTATTACCGTGTTGGCCTTTGATATGATATTTGGAATACTTGCTTCCACAGTCGTGTGTGCTTTTTCCCGCTGGCGTGAATACAGAGCTGACAGCTTTGCTGCTGTGGCAACGAGCCCTGCAGATATGATTGCCGCCTTGAGACGCCTCCAGTCAGCATATGACCAACCCAGTGAAATTACTGATAGTTTAGTGGCATTTGGCATAAAAGGTAAGAAGAATAAATTTCTATCTTTGTTGGCAACTCACCCTCCTTTGGAGAAACGTATAGCCGCTTTGGAAAAAGCTGCTCCTTTCATATCGTAAAATTATTTTAGGTATACTTACCAAGCAGGGAGATAAGCTTGCTTAAGCAAGTCCGCATAGTCCTTGTAGATTGTCTATATGGGGGTAATATAGGTAGAACAGTGCGGGCTATGAAGAATATGGGTTTGGCTGATATTGTATTGGTTAGACCTCGTGAGTTCCCCTCTAAAGAAGCAGAAATATTCGCCGCCTCAGCAGCAGACATGCTGAAACAAATCAAAGTGTATGATAACTTGGACGAGGCATTGGGTGATCGTGACTTGGTTGTTGCTACTAGTAGCCGCTCAAGACGTTTGCCCATAGATACCTATCCTGTGCGTGAAGGGGCAATGAAAATATGCGGAGAAATTCATAAAAGCAATTCCATGGCCGATAAAGCAAAATTATCTGCTGAGGAAACTTCTGATGAAGTCATGAAAGTGGCGATATTATTTGGCAGTGAAGATAGAGGGCTCACCAACGATGAATTACTCAAGAGTAGAATTCATTTATTTGTTCCTACAGATACCGAATATCCTGTTCTCAATTTAGCAATGACGGTGCAGATTGTTTGCTATGAGTTGTTATGTGCGGCGAATCAAATCAATGATTCAGTTATGGATTATCCTTTACAAGATGGTAAAATCAACACTAGTAACCGCTTGGCTCGACATAAGTCCATGCCATTGGCGGACAATAATGCTATGGAAAATTTTTATGGACACTTAGAGTCCTGGCTGGAGAAGATTGATTTCTTTAACCCCCAGCAACCAGATACAATAATGCGTAAGATGAGACGAATATTCAATCGCGTTCCTTTATATGCTAATGAGCTTGATATGTTACGTGGCATGATAACTTGTAGTATAAAATACAGCATGGACAAGACAAGTCCAAATAATAAATTGAAAGAGAAACAAGGTCCTAATAAACCCAACTAAATAAACCCAATAGTGTTTAAGTCATTTTTTGAAGATATAGCTACCTATAAAGAAAAGGATCCTGCATCACTGCATATGTTGGAAATTATAACCTGCTATCCTGGTCTTCATGCGACTTGGATTTATCGCTTAACTCACCTATTGTGGCGTATCGGACTTAAGTGGTTGGCAAGATTTTTATCCCAATTTGCCCGTTTTATTACTCAAGTAGAAATCCATCCAGCCGCAAAAATCGGCAAGAGATTTTTTATTGATCATGGTGGAGGTGTGGTTATTGGCGAGACCTCTGAAGTTGGCGATGATTGCTCTATCTACCAGAAAGTTACTTTGGGTGGGGTTGCTTTTATTCGTGGCGTCAAACGTCATCCTACTCTTGGCAATAATGTTACAATTGGTGCTGGAGCCAAGGTATTAGGATCCATAACTATAGGAGATAATTCGCAAGTAGGTGCTAATGCAGTGGTCTTGGAAGATGTTGATCATGACTGCTCAGTGGTTGGCATTCCAGCTGTAGTTGTGCGTATGAATGGCAAGAAAGTAAGCAAGAAGGACTCAAACGCTACTGTAGATAACTTAGTCAAAGAAGTCAACAAACTGAAAAAAGAGATTGCTAAACTCAAATCAGCAAAGAAGTAACTGGGGAAAATAAGATTTATAAATGAACTTGAATATTTAATTATGGCTAATAGTGAAGGAAGATATGTCAAAACTACTCTGTCTAAAAAGGAGAAGATTTTGGAAGTTATTAATGAGCATTGGATGGAAAAACTTAACTACTGGTTATTGTATTTTGCTGGGTTGGCTTTTTTACTCATGGGAGGTGCAGTATTCTCGTGGGGTGTTCAATATGTTCAATATAAGGATGCTTTAGTATTGTTTAGTTTAGCTATAGGGATTATCTTTGTGGTGATGGCTGTTTACCGCCAGATAGAGTTTTATTTTCGTGAAATTGTTCTTACTAACAAACGCTTTGTTTATAAGAGAGGTATCATTGGAGTTAAGACCGAAGAGCAAATTTTAGCTAAGACGGACACAGTAGAAATGGATCAATCCGTTTTGGGACGGATATTTGGATATGCTGCTATTAAACTTACTACCACAGGCGGTAGCGTGCTACGAGTGGAATATATAGATGATGCCCGTAAAGCTAAATCTAGAATAGAGGAGGCACTCTAACAAGGAAGCTCTACAGATTAATTCTCCACTCTGCACAAGTTGCTTCTTGGTTTGATATTCTGTCATTGAAAATACCCCAGCATAAGCAATTATTGCCTAGATTGCATAATTTGAATAGTCCTAATGCCTTATAATAATAGGAGTAGTGTCTAAATATGTATTTGTAACTGGTGGTGTGGTTTCCTCTCTTGGAAAAGGGATTTGTATCTCCGCCCTCGGAGCACTATTATCAGCACAAAACAAAAAAATCTCAATACTCAAGTTAGACCCCTATATCAATGTGGATCCTGGCACTATGAACCCATTCCAGCATGGTGAAGTATTTGTAACGGCAGATGGTGCCGAGACAGATTTGGACTTGGGGCATTACGAAAGATTCACTGGCACTTTGATGAGTCAGAAAAATAACTGGACTGCAGGAAGAATCTATGCTGATGTAATAGCAAAAGAAAGAAGCGGTGAGTATCTTGGGGCGACAGTGCAAGTCATACCCCACATTACCGACCAAATTAAAAGTATCATAGAGAATTGCGGTGTGGGCAAGGAAATAACTCTAGTAGAAATAGGCGGAACTGTTGGTGACATAGAGTCACTACCTTTCTTAGAGGCGATTAGACAAATGCGTTTACAACTTGGTGCTAAGAACACGATGTTCATTCATGTCACCATGGTCCCATATATTAAAAGTGCTGGTGAAATTAAGACAAAACCAACCCAACATTCGGTAAAAGAAATGCGCTCCATTGGTCTGCAGCCGGATGTTTTAATATGTCGTAGTGAGCGCACCGTAGCATCTAGCGCCATTCAAAAGATTTCAATGTTTAGCAATGTACCTATGGAATCTGTCATACCTATGGAGGATCAGGAAGACATATACAAGGTGCCGTTTCTATGTCATGAGAGGAAGTTAGACAAGTTAGTCCTGGATCATCTTGGTCTAGATCATACCAAACCAAATCTAGATAGCTGGCGTAAAATCAACGAGTTGGAATACAAGGATTCTGTGACTATTGGCATAGTTGGCAAGTATATTGATATGGTTGATTCTTACAAATCAATCAATGAGGCCTTCATTCATGCCGGGTTTCAGACAGCTATAAAGGTTAAGATAGAATATATTAACTCCGAAGAGTTGGAAAAAGGTGATGACTCGCGCATTAGCAATCTTGACGGCATTTTGATTCCTGGTGGTTTTGGTGAGAGGGGAGTTGCTGGCAAGATTCATGCAGTTAATTTTGCCCGAGTAAATAAAATCCCATATCTAGGTATTTGCTTGGGTATGCATATAGCTGTGTTGGAATATGCTACTAATGAATTAGGTCTTCAAGGTGCTAATAGCACCGAGTTTGATAAGGAGTGTAAAAACCCAATAATATCTTTGGTGACTGAATGGGAAGATGCTAGTTCTGCTGCTATGCCTCAAAAACGCAAGGTTTCAGAATCACAAGATATGGGCGGGACTATGCGTTTGGGCGAACAAGACAGCATACTTGACAAGGAATCTTTTATATCCTCTCTTTATGGCAAGCACACAATCAAAGAACGTCACCGTCATAGATATGAACTCAACCCTAGATATATAGAAGCATTGGAGAAGGCGGGAATGACAATATCAGGCAAGTCAAGTGACGGTTTAGTA
>JAAOII010000098.1 GCA_015163845.1 Candidatus Portiera sp. | reverse complement strand
CTTATAAGGTCTCTTGGCATTTATAAGCGACATAGGTTCTATTGCCATCCCTACTGATTTCAGTAATTGGGACTACAGCGGTGGCATTTATTTTAGCGGCTTGCCATATAGCTTTACTTTGTAACTCTGCCTCAACCTTTCCTTTTTCTCGCCCTATCTTTTTACCAAAACGGCCTAAGGTCTCTACTGTAATATTTCCTAGGTTAGAGCATTCAGTTACTTCTGCTGTCGTGGCTAGTTGAATATTATTGGCATTTTTATTAAATGCTATTAATAAACTGGAGCAGCCCACCAAAAATACTCCTGTGCATATTAGAATTTTTTGAAGCATAAAATATATTTTTAGCTGGTGAGCTTCAAGTTGCTTTTGTGCCGACCGGGGGATATAGATCTAGGAGATATAGATCTAGGGTATCTATATCTAGGAGATATAGAGTGCCCCTAAAGTTCGGAATACACATGGGTCTCTTTGGAGGCACCTGGATGAGTTACTGCACCATCTTTAGCACAACCCACGGTGCTAGCATAACGCCACAAGGCACCTGATTGAAAATCATTGCTTGGCTCTTGCCAATCCTCTTTCCTCTTAGCAAGAGTTGCCTCATCCAATTCAACTTCTATGAGTCCTTTGTCGGCATCTAAAACGATCATATCTCCATCTTTTAGCATTCCTATTGGACCGCCAGCTGCCGCTTCAGGGCCTATGTGGCCGACACAAAATCCACGTGTCCCACCAGAAAATCTGCCATCTGTTATCAAAGCAACTTTACCACCCATGTTCTGCCCCGATAAAGCCCCTGTGGTTGCCAACATTTCACGCATACCCGGCCCTCCTTTGGGTCCCTCATTTCTAATTACTAGGACATCACCCTCCTTATAGTTGCGATCTTTAACTGCTTGGAATGCTTCCTCCTCACAATCAAACACTCTCGCTGGCCCACGGAAATATAATTCTTTAAGTCCGGCTATTTTTACTATGCCTCCTTCTGGTGCTAAATTGCCTCGCAAGCCCACAACTCCTCCAGTTGAACTTAGTGGCTTATCTATCGGCATAACTACATCTTGATCTTTGGGGAAAGTGATTTGTTTCAGGTTTTCACCGATTGTCTTACCGTTTACAGTAATACAATCATCATGTAAGTAACCGCCATCCATTAGTGTTCTAAGGATGATCGGAACTCCACCAACTTCAAAAAGATCTTTTGCTACATACTTGCCAGCTGGCTTTAGATCTGCTATGTATGGAGTGGAACGAAATATCTCACAAACATCATGCAAATCAAACTTGATCCCACACTCATTAGCTATTGCTGGTAAATGTAAACCAGCATTTGTTGAGCCACCAGAGGCAGCTACCACTCTTGCAGCATTCTCCAATGATTTGCGCGTTACTATGTCACGCGGTTTGAGAGAGTTCTTTATCAACTCCATGACCAATTCGCCACTGTCCTCGCAATAGGCATCTCTTGAAGTATAAGGTGCAGGAGCTCCAGCCGAACCAAGAATAGCCAAACCCAATGCCTCTGAAACACAAGCCATAGTATTAGCGGTAAACTGACCGCCACAGGAACCAGACGACGGGCAGGCACATTGTTCCAGTTCTCTTAAATCATCATCACTCATATTGCCACTAGCATGACTCCCTACAGCTTCAAATACATCTACTATGGTCACATCATTTCCTTTAAATCTGCCCGGCAATATAGTGCCTCCATAGATGAATACAGCAGGAACATTGAGCCGGCACATTGCCATCATCATCCCTGGTAGCGACTTATCACAACCAGCTAAACCAACCAATCCATCATAGCAATGACCACGCATAGTGAGTTCAATAGAATCAGCAATTAAGTCCCTACTTGGTAAGGAGCTCTTCATACCACTGTGTCCCATGGCTATACCATCGGTAACTGTTATAGTGGTGAATTCTCGCGGGGTTCCTTGAGCGGTCTTAACTCCCTTCTTAACTGCCTGTGCTTGCCTTGACAAGTCAATATTGCAAGGGGCTGCTTCGTTCCAACAACTCACAACACCTACAAAGGGCTGAGCTATTTCTTTCTCTGTCATTCCCATAGCATAATAGAACGAGCGGTGCGGAGCACTGGAAGGTCCTACTGAAACATGGCGACTAGGTAAATTTTTCTTATTCATAAGTAATAATTAAATTATAGCAAATATTAAGTATCATCGGTTAATTTGACTAATTGCTAGGAATGTTCTATAATTATTTATAAGCTAATTATATTTATACACAACTAGTTTACTAATTGTGTATTTACTAATTATTAAGTGTGCATAAAATTTAAAGAATTAATCAATGATACAAAAAATTAATGTGGCTCCAACCAAAGCTGTTGATGCCGAAAGTAACTCTTACTTGCTGAGTTTATATGGTAATGACGATTGTCATTATTGCCATAGAATTCGCTTGGCATTGAAGATGAAGAACGTAACTATAGATTCCTACTTCATTGAAGGCATTAATGAGTTACCTCAAGATGTCCATGAACTGGGTGGCATTACCAAGACAGACCGTCTCCCTATTATGTTAGAAAGGGACTTTGTTATCCCAAGATCAGAAATCATAATTCTATATGTTGATGAACGTTTCCCAACTCCGCCTTTAATGCCGACCATTCCATCCGAAAGAGTTAAGATGCGTGGCATAATTCATGCTTTGGATACGGGAATAATAAATTTAACTGATGCTATAATCAGTGCTCCAAAAAACAAAGCAACTCTTATACGTAACTTGAGTGATAATTTAATAGATTTTTCTTATGAATACTTTGGTGATGTTAATCATAGAGATCACAAATTCAACCTTGTTGATTGTATGCTTGCTCCAGTTCTTTGGCGTTTGCATCAAATTGGTATAAACATCGAGAAAAATAAAGCAGCAAAATATCAACCGCTAATATCTTATATGAACTATTTGTTTTCTGAACCTTCATTTATAAGTAGTTGCACTGAGAAAGAGCTATTATTGCGTAGCTAAACTAAATACCCCCCTCCCAACGAATCAAGTAGGGACTTTCTTATTTGACTTTGCTGGTCTGGAGGAATCCTCTACAAAATAAATTCACCCAAAAGCAATTTTTAGCGCTTCACTAACATTCTTGGCTCTTAAAACACTCTTATCTTTAATAGTTCCCTTGGGGTCATTAGCATAAGGGATTAATATATTCTCCATTCCTTGACGAATAGCTGCCTTAACTCTTTCATGTCCATAGGGCGAGGGGCGTATTTCTCCAGTAAGACCAATTTCACCAAACGCAGCAAATCCTTGTGGTAAAGATTTTTTAGTTGCTATTGACACCAATGCCAAAATGCATGGTAAATCTGTTCCTGTCTCCTCAACTCTTAAACCACCAACTATGTTAATGAATACATTATTATTAGCAAGTTGCAAACCACAGTGACAACTGAGAACTCCCATCAGCAAAGCTACTCGGTTGCTGTCCAAACCCAATGAGACCCTTCTCGCGCTGGTGGTAGTATAGCTATCAACCAATGCCTGTATCTCCACAAGTAATTGACGACTCCCCTCGTGAATAATAGCCGTGGCACTTCCCAATACTGGCTCAGAGTGATGCGACATAAAAATGGCGGATGGGTTAGTGACTGGTTTCATCCCATGGTCAGTCATGGCGAATACTCCTATCTCATTAATAGGACCAAAGCGATTTTTATAGGAGCGTAGAGTTCTGTATTTAGCATCATGAGTGCTCTCCAACAACAATGAACAATCAACTATGTGTTCCAAAACACGTGGTCCAGCCAAGGCACCTTCTTTAGTAACATGTCCAACTAAGAACGCTGCACAGCCACTTCTTTTAGCATATTCCATAAGATGCATGGCACACTCTCTTACCTGAGCTACCCCTCCCATCATAGAACCCTGCTGGGAACTATATATGGTTTGAATGGAGTCAACAACCAAAACATCTGGCTTGGTATCAGCAACCGACGCAAGAATTTTTTCTAGATTGCTTTCCGCCAACAACATTATATTTTCCTTACTAACACCCAAACGTATGGAATGCAAGGCAATTTGGTTGAGTGATTCTTCACCACTTACATAGCAGACCTTCTTGCTAGATGCAAGCTTAGCCATAGATTGTAACAATAGTGTGCTCTTGCCAGCACCGGGATTGCCACCTATTAAAATCATGGATCCAGAGACCAAACCACCACCAAGTACTCTGTCAAATTCACTAAACCCAGTGGAGAACCTTAATTCCTCACGGAACTGGATATCTTTAAGTGCAGTTGGTTTAGGAAAGTCCTTGGGGGCGCCAGTCAAACCAATGCGTTTGCCAGAGAATTTTCCAGAGTCAGTTTCTAGTACTTGCTCTTCAACTGAGTTCCAAGCATCGCAAGTTGTGCAATTACCTTGCCAGCGTGGATAAGCAGCACCACAAGATGAGCACTTAAATATTTTCTTTGTTTGTGCCATATTAT
>JAAOII010000097.1 GCA_015163845.1 Candidatus Portiera sp. | reverse complement strand
TTTCGTTTTAATGATGTGAGCAATAGCTACGCCACCACCGCCACCAGAAAGATTTTCAAAAGATGCCTTCTTAATAATTTTTTCGTCTACTAGAACCTTGCCTACTCCGCGTGCAGTGCCATCCCATCCACCCCCAGCACCGCCGGGAATAAGAAAATGGATTTCATTGATAGCACCCCAACTGAGAGGGGACAAAGTTAAAGATAAAATTGCACTTAAAGTTGCAATCTTTTTGATAAGGTTTTGTTTCATAATATTTTTCATATAGATTAATAACAATTATAGAATACATAAATACTCTATAGAATATTTAAACATTATAGAGTATTCCCAGCAAATGTTCTATAATATCCTAAAATACTATTACCAATTTTAATACTTGTGAAAATCAACTTAAAGAAGACCATAGGCGGATTATTCTTCTTGATCCTATCCATTGTCTATGGCTGGCATGCCATACACATCCCTCTGTTTTCGTCGGTGGTGGAGGCCTTCTCAGCACGCACCTTGCCCACTAGCTTAAGTATTGCTGGAGTTATTTTCTCCACTTTATTGTTAATATCTCCAGAAAGAGATGACGCTAACAACAATGACAATTTCATTAAAATGCTGAAATCATTAAATTGGCACACCGCCCTATATCTTTTCATAGCAATGTCTGTGTATGGTTTGATCTTCCAATATCTCGGGTTTTTCATAGCAACCTTTTTATTCTTGAACTGCAGCTTTTGGATAATGGGTGAAAGGAATATTTCTAAGATGCTCGGCATCTCTGTAATCTTAGTTGTAAGCTTTTGGTTCTTCCTTAACTACCTATTAGATATTTACATAGACCCTGGTTTCTTGTTTAACTCTTGGCTGACAGCACCAGAAGAATAATACCTACTTATATAGCAACAAATAAATCATTATGATAGAAGGAATACTACTCGGATTAAGCACTGCTTTCACACCGACAAATATAATTATGTTGATGGCTGGCTGCCTTGTCGGCACTTTCATAGGTCTGTTGCCTGGATTGGGACCCATATCTGCCATTGCTTTGATGATCCCTATTGCCTATGGCTTTGACCCAGCATCCAGTATGATCCTCATGGCAGGTGTTTATTATGGAGCCATATTTGGCGGATCCACATCGTCAATTCTCATTAATGCACCTGGAGTTGCTGGCACAGTCGCCACCTCCTTTGATGGTTACCCGCTTGCAAAAAAAGGGTTCCCTGGCAAGGCACTCGCCATAGCTGCCTACTCGTCTTTTGCTGGAGGCACCATTGCTTCAATTTTCCTACTGCTAAGTGCACCAGCTCTAGCCAAGGTCGCAATTAGCTTTCATTCGTCTGATTATTTTTGTCTAATGCTTATGGGACTCACCGCAGTGTCTGCCTTTGCTGGGCGTGGTCAATTCCTACGGGCAATTCTCGCCACCATACTCGGACTAATGCTCTCCACAATTGGCATGGACCAAAATAGCGGAGTGCAGAGATTCGCCTTTGGTAATATCAACCTCATAGATGGGATTAGCTTTCTATTATTGGCAATGGCAACCTTCGCCCTAGCAGAAGCCATAATGAATGTCCTGAAAAAGACCGACAGCCATGTGTCTCAAGAAAGTGGTAACTTGGGCGGGCTCAAGCTCAATATGAAAGAAATTAAGACAATCATCCCGCCTATTGCTCGTTCTTCTGTTTTTGGTTTCTTAGTTGGAGTTCTGCCAGGTGCTGGTGCTACCATTGCCAGCTTCCTCGCTTATGGTATGGAACGCAACTTAGCAAGTCCCAAAGATAAAAAAGAGTTTGGTAAGGGTAGCTTGCGCGGACTGGCAGCTCCAGAAACAGCCAATAATGCCGCATGCACTGGTTCCTTTGTCCCGCTATTAACTTTGGGCATTCCTGGTTCTGGAACTACGGCAATAATGCTTGGGGCTTTGATATCTTTTGGAGTTCAACCAGGCCCGCTGTTGATCACCCAACATCCTACTGTATTCTGGGCAGTAATTATTTCAATGTATTTGGGTAACGTCTTCCTCTTCATATTGAACTTACCACTTATACCTTATATAGCACGTTTGTTAGCAGTCCCCACTCAGTACCTAACTCCCTTGGTAATCTTCTTTTCTTTGATTGGCGTCTATCTGGTATCTTTCAATATATTTGATATTCAGACCATGGTGATAATTGCCTTCTTTGCTGTGTTATTGCGACTGTTAGATTTCCCCATGGCGCCGATGCTAATGGGCTTTATTCTAGGTGGGCTAATGGAGACCAACCTTAGACGGGCATTGCTAATCAATGACAACTCTATATCATTCCTATGGGATAGACCCATCTCTTTAGTAATTAATATAGTCACGATTTCTGTAATCCTAGTACCTTTAGGAACTTACATTAAGAAGAACTTATCTTCAGGTAAAAGCACAAAAAAATATACCTATTAACCCTACCTACTATGAGACAAATAATCAACCTATTGGCTAAGGTATTGCTTAAGAAATTAATTAATATCCACAATTCCACCACCACTTGCTTAGTGTTAGGTGGGCTGGCTATGTTTATTGCCGGCGATCTTCTAGCCAAAGAATATACACTTAAAGTTCATCATTTTTTATCTACCAAATCCGCAACCCATAAGGGCTTACTAGTTCCTTGGGCGGATAGAATAAACCAAGCATCCAACGGCAAATTGCAACTAAACATCTACCCAGCAATGCAACTGGGAGGCAAACCGCCACAACTATTTGATCAAGCCCGACGAGGCACAGTAGACATTGCTTGGACTTTAGCTGGATATACCCCCGGCCGCTTCCCGCGTATGGAAGTATTTGAATTACCCTTCATGGCAACCAATGCTGAAGTTACCAGCCAAGCAGCATACGAGTTCTATCGCAAATATGCCCAAGAGGACTTCAAAGATGTCAAGGTACTTTTAGTCCACACCCACGGTCCTGGCAAGTTTCATATGAACAAAAAACCCATCCGCAATCTACAAGACCTTAAAGGGACCAAAGTGAGAACTCCCACCAGAATTGCCCACATGATGTTAACTTCATTGGGGGCATCATCTGTAGGTATGCCAGTGCCTGAATTGCCAGGGTCCTTAGCCAGAGGAGTGGTAGACGGCGCCTTAGTTCCTTATGAGGTGGCTTTACCTTTACGTCTCCATGAATTAACCGATAGCCATACTGATATAACTGGAGATCGCGGCTTATACACTGCTGTATTTATTTTAGTAATGAACAAAAAGAAATTTAATTCTTTGCCAGCAGAAATGCAAAAAATATTGGAAGATAATTCTGGCTTGGCATGGGCTAAAGATGCTGGCAAGTTATGGGACAGAAGTGACCTTCTTGGCTTAGAAGCAGCTCGCGGCAAAGGAAACAAATTCTATTTTATTAGCGGCAAAGAGTTGAAAAAGTGGCAAGTCATTGGCACTAAAGTATGGCGCCAGTGGGAGAATGAAATGACAGATAAGAACATTGACGGCAAAGCATTAATCAAACATGCCCAACGTCTGATTCGCAAGTTTGAAAAAGCCCAATAACAGCAATAATCAACATTTCAATAACCCGACTCTCAAGCACCATTAGATTAATTAACCGAGCATCTCATTACCTCGCCATTGCTGGGGGGGGCATTCTCATGCTTGGGGCTATAATTGTTTTGGCATCTGTAGTCGGCCGCGTTGGGTTCAATAACTCCATTGCTGGTGACTTTGAAATAATGCAGATGCTGGCAGCAATGGCAGTGTTTTCTTTTCTACCCCTACTGATGCTACAACAAGGAAATGTAGCAGTGACCATTATCAGTGAGTGTCTCCCCAAAACCTATAAAGTCGCCCTAGATAAACTGGCGGTGGCACTACTCGTTATGCTCTTAGCAATATTAACTACCTATGGCTCAGTCGGGGCTTATGAGGCAATGGTCTACCAAGAGAAATCACAAATTTTAGGACTGCCTCTATGGGTTGCCATGGCTTATGGTTGTTTCTGCATGGGTGTCAGTTGTTTTGCCTGCGGCATCCATTTACTGGCAAAACCCAATGCCGCAATAGATACCACAAATACCACAGAATCGGCTGGTGAGGAATAATAATGGATAGCATTCTAATCGGCAGTGGTGGCTTTATTGCTCTATTGCTATTAATCTCTTTAAGATTCCCCATCGCCTTAGCAATGTTATTAGTGGGTTGCATAGGGCATATATTTCTGGAACCAGGCCTATCAATTTTCAATAGATTTTATAGCGACCCTTACTATATTTTTTCATCACATTATTTAGCGGTCATTCCGCTATTCCTGTTAATGGGACAATTCGCTTTCCACGGTGGTATGAGTCGTTCTTTATTTAATTTTGCCAAGAATATCTTGGGAGCTAAACGTTTAGGATCAGCTACCATAGGTGCCTGTGCCATCTTCGGTTCTATATGTGGATCGTCTTTAGCCACTGTAGCTACTATGAGCAAAGTTGCCATCCCAGAAATGTCAAGCAGTAATTATAGTCGTCCGTTAACTGCAGGTATCATAGCGGCTGGCGGCACTCTCGGCACTCTCATCCCTCCTTCCATAGTGCTAATAATCTATTCAGTTCTTACCGAACAGAATCTAGTGAAGATGTTTTTGGCTGCATTGGTGCCGGGAATCATTGCCATGCTTGGATATATGTTAGTAGCCCAAATAATGACTAGAGTATATACAATTAACCCGTCAGCTACGCCTTCGCCTAAACCCCTCCTCCACAACACCCCCCGGCACAAAACAAACAATTCAAGCAGCATCCCCATCTTAGTAATTCTTGTTGTAGCCATAGGCGGTATATATGCCGGGTTCTTTACTCCTACTGAAGGAGCGGCTATCGGTTGCATTCTAACAGCTGGATTGGCTGGATTAAACAAACAACTGAATCAAACTAAATTAGTTGCTGCCTTCAAGGAGACCGCCATAACTAGTGGAATGATCTATATGATTCTTTTAGGTGCTTCTTTCTTTAGTAGTTTTCTTGCTTTATCGCAATTGCCCACAGAGGTTGCAGATTGGATAACAGCACAGGGGCTAAACCCCTACTTGGTGCTGTTCATTATTTTAGCAATTTACCTTGTCCTCGGCTGCATGATGGATACCATCGCCATGCTCATTCTAACTCTACCAATTTTCTTCCCCATCATCCAAGGTCTGGACTTTGGTATGAGCCCCGAAGATACCGCCTTATGGTTTGGGGTCTTGGCACTAATAACAGTGGAGATAGGTTTGATCACACCTCCTCTAGGATTAAATATTTTCGTGATTACTTCGCTACATAAACATATCACAGCAAAGGACTGCTACATAGGCGTCATTCCTTTTCTGATCTCAGATATATTGCGGATAATTTTATTAGTTCTAGCACCACCCCTAGTCCTATTTGCAGTCGCACAGCTGGGTTAGTTGATCTAATTAATCTAGTTAAGCTTGGCTAAAAGTTGGTTGGTATTTTGCAGACAAAAAAAAACCGAGGTCGTTAAAAACAACCTCGGCCCCCTCTAGCCTCTGCTTGGCAGAAGCATCAAGGGGAAGGGGGATTAATTTAATCAATTTATAAACTTCTTACCTGTATGCTATATCTATTATACAAATTAAATACCTAAAATGCAACTAAATAATATAATTAAATTGCTATATTATGCAAATTCCAATAATGTAAAAGTTTATAATGCCCCTTGCCTTTTATCCCCTTATTTTACCTTAAATTGTCTTATCTTGATCTGTTGTTGCACTATTTAATCTATTAATTAGAAACGCCACACTTTCCACTAAACAACGATGTTCATAGGGCAACAGCCGCTTAGTCAGGGTCTGTTCATCATCTCCAGGTAACAGGTCTATGGATTTTTGCATTATTATGGGCCCAGCATCTAGTTCAGGAGTTACATAATGAATGGTCAGCCCATGTTGCTTATCACCATTGGCTAGGGCTTGGCGGTGAGTATTCAGTCCTGGATATTTAGGCAGCAAGGACGGGTGAATGTTGATCATCTTGCCTTGATAGGCGTCAACCACTTTCTTGCCCAACACATGCATAAATCCAGCCAATATTATAAGATCTGGTTTGGCAGAAGTAAGGGCAGCCAACAACTCATCATCATACTCAGCACGACTCAAGGTCTGGTTTTTCTCTATAACCTGGGTTGGCAAGCCACGTCGTGTTGCCTCGTCTATACCAGCAGCACTCCCTTTATTA
>JAAOII010000005.1 GCA_015163845.1 Candidatus Portiera sp. | reverse complement strand
CTCGCGCATGGTTACTCTGCAGGGGCAGACCTTTGGCACAACTTACAGCATTAAATATCTAGCTCACCCCCATAGTCCTGAAGCAGAACAGGTGCATCAAGCAATCAAACAACGTTTGACGGAGATAGACAATATTATGTCAACTTGGAATGCTAAATCGGAAATTACCAAACTAAATGCAACGCCGATTAATACAAAACTTCGTATTAGTGAGGAACTGCTGGAGCTTTTAGCCATAAGCGATGAACTATACCATGCATCCTTCAAGACATTTGATATTTCAGTTGGACCCTTAGTCAATATATGGAAGGCGAAAGATTCTGGAGATAATAAAATTCCTACAGATGAGGAGATTGCCCTAGCCAGAACTCAAGTGGGGATGGACTATCTAGAGTTGGACCTAGATGGAAGTTCGGTCTCTAAGAGACGTAAACTTGATTTGACAGTGGATGCTATTGCCAAGGGCTATGGTGTGGACGAGATAGGCAAGCTTATAGCAGGACTTGGCATATCTGACTACTTGGTGGAAATAGGCGGTGAGATATTAGCTCAGGGTTCAAGAGAGTCCAGCGGGAAAAATGATAAAGATCAGGGTTGGCGAGTTGCCATAGAACAACCAGATGAGGTGGTGCGGAGTAGCTTTGATGTTTTCACACTTAAGAATCAGGCAATGGCAACTTCTGGCGACTATCGCAATTATTACGAAAAAGACGGAGTGCGTTACTCGCATATTATTGATCCGCGCACAGCCAAGCCGGTGAGACACCGACTGGCTTCGGTTTCAGTAGTCCACTCTTCCGCCACCTATGCTGATGCTTGGGCAACTGCCCTATTTGTCCTCGGTGAGCAAGAAGGTCTAGCGGTGGCAAATGAGGAAGGTCTAGCTGCCTACTTTATATCTCGTGCTGAAGATGGTTTCGTTGTTATCCAGAGTGATGAGTTTGTCGCAAGCAATCCGAATAATAATGCCTATGCTTATTAAAGCATGAGCGCATACACACTTCTACTCATAGCTGTAATACTAAGTAATACTTTGGGTTTGGATAGCTTATATAGCTTATATATTTATGGGTGAGTTCCTCATAGCTCCAATAGAGAAGATTCCCTCCTATCTGGACGAAGACACCGATGGATCGCTGGGGGAAAATCGCCACCCCGACAGCGGCAGGACTTCCGCAAGCAATGATCATGAGGCGGTCATGGTATGGCTAAAGCGTTTTGATTCGACACCTAACACCCAAACAAGTTATCGCAAAGAGATAGAACGTTTATATCTATGGGCTATCAATCGTGGTATGGCATTGTCCGACCTGAAGCTGGAGGATTTAGAAGAATACAAGCAATTCCTCAGTGACCCTCAACCGCAA
Organism: Candidatus Portiera sp.; assembly: GCA_015163845.1. GTDB lineage: Bacteria > Pseudomonadota > Gammaproteobacteria > CBDBNL01 > JAAOII01 > JAAOII01. Next base: position 3,419 of record JAAOII010000005.1, on the reverse strand, counting down.
GAGGAATGGTGTGGTCCAGCCAAGGCAAGAACTGAAGAGGACTGGCGGCCATTCATCGGCAAGCTATCAGCTGCCAGCCGTAATCAAAGTTTGACTATACTGAATACTTGTTTTAGTTTTTTAACTCAAATGGGCTATCTCAAGTATAACCCGCTAAAGCTGTTGTTCAAGCGAGACCTGCGTCAGCAAATCAATAAGTCAGGCAAAATAGATCGTTATCTAGAACATGACTTGTGGGATTATCTGTGGGACTTCATTAAGAAATACAAACCACAAAATGACAAGGATGCTCTGGCACACCAGAGACGGCTATTCTTGTTTGGTATGCTTTATTTACTCGCACCACGTCTTAGCGAGGTTGCCAATCATACCATGGAAAGTTTCATGGAAGAAAGAGGCAAGTGGTGGTGGGAAGTAACTGGCAAGGGCAATAAGACCGCCAAGATACCTGTTCCCAAGAGTATGATGGAAACACTTAAGTCATATAGGGAGTTCTTGGGCTTAAGTTCTTTTCCCCACCCTGGAGATACCAGACCCTTAATTAGTGCATTGGATAGTGATAAAGCACTAAGTTCTAAAATGATTTATCTCATAGTCAAAGATACTGTGGCAGAAGCCGCAGTTGAGTTGGAAAGTCGTTCACCACATAAAGCAGAAAAGTTACGCAGATCATCTACTCACTGGTTTCGCCATACTTCCATTACCCACCAAGCAGATAAGGGCGTGGATATTAGGCATCTGCAAGCAAGTGCTCGCCATGCCAGCATCACCACTACTCAGAGATATATGCATAAGGAAGAGGACACCTGGCATAAAGATATTGATAAACATGACATCAAAAGTTAGATAAGCATGAGATCAAAAGTTAAACTTTATTATCTATACGCTGTCTATACAATTCCTAGACACTACTCAGAGATACATGCATGAGGAGGAAGAAACTTGGCACATATATATAGAAGCGATATTGATAAACATGACATCAAAAGTTAGATACTGCCTAGACACTATATAATACCAGTATGAGTAAGAAAATATTAGTCACCAACGCCCTTCCTTATGCCAATGGCGATATACACTTAGGGCACTTAATGGAGCATATCCAGACCAACATCTGGGTAAGGTTTCAGCGGCTTATAGGCAAGGATTGCACCTATGTATGTGCCGATGATGCCCATGGCACCGCCACAAGCATAACTGCAGACAAACTAGGCAAGGATGTTTTGCAATGGATAGATGAGATGCGTGCGTCACACATAGATGACTTTGCGGCCTTCTCAATTAAGTATGACAATTATTATTCCACCCACTCGGATGAAAATCGCCAGTTGAGCGAATACATCTATCATAAGATAAAAGAAAAGGGCTATGTCAATGAACGCAAGGTGCGGCAGTTATACGACGAAGAAAAAGGGATGTTCCTTGCCGACAGATTTATCAAAGGCACCTGCCCTTCTTGCGACACTGAAGATCAATATGGGGACAACTGTGAAGCATGTGGATCAACCTATGACGCATTGGACTTGAAAGAACCACGTTCTCTATTGTCGGATGCCAAGCCAATCATCAAAGAGAGCGAACATCTTTTCTTAAATCTTAAAATGTTTGAGGAGGAGTTACAGGAGTGGATGGCAAACAGTCAAGTCCAATCAGAAGTTAGCAACAAACTACAAGAATGGTTTGACAAGGGACTGCGAGAGTGGAACATAAGCCGTGATGCTCCTTATTTTGGTTGGCTGATTCCGGGCTACACAGATAAGTATTTCTATGTGTGGTTGGACGCCCCCATTGGCTACATGGCAAGTTTACAAAATCTATGCCAGCAAAAGGGCTGGGATTTTGATAAGGACTTCTGGCGTAATCCTGAGTGTGAAATTTATCACTTTATCGGCAAGGACATTATCTATTTTCACGCTCTCTTCTGGCCGGCATTGCTACAAGCAGCAGAGTATAACCAGCCAACTGGTGTATTTGCTCATGGCTTTCTGACAGTCAATGGAGCTAAAATGTCCAAGTCACGCGGGACCTTTATACTTGCTAAAAAATATTTGCAGCATCTTGACCCTCAATATCTACGTTATTATTTCGCCGCCAAAATGAGCGACGGCATAGAAGATATGGACTTCAACACCACAGAGTTTAGTGAAAAAGTTAATAGTGACCTAGTCGGCAAATACGTCAATATAGCCAGTCGCTGTGCTCGCTTCATCAACCGCGACTTTGGCAATAAACTTGGCAAGATGCCAGAACAAGAACAGCAGGATTTATTAGCCGGACTTGTGGCAGAGGGAGATAATATTGCCAAGCTATATAATGCGCGAAAGTTCTCCGCCGCCATGAGGAGTATTATGGAACTAGCCGACAGAGTGAATAAATATATTGGTAATTCTAAGCCGTGGGAGTTGGCAGCAACAGACCCTAAAGATGAGAGAGTTCAACAGATATGTACCACTGGTATAAATTGTTTTCGCATACTGACGATCTATCTTCTGCCGGTCTTGCCAGATATGGCAGATAAGGTGGCGCAACTTCTGAATATAGATTCCTGGTCATGGCAAGATCTTGACAAGCAGTTAATTGAAAGTGAGATTTGTGACTTCTCCCCTCTCCTGCAAAGAGTTCCAGCGGCGGCCTTAGAAGCGCTGCTTCAAGAATAAAACATAGACATATGCTTTTAGAAAAGATCGCCTTATATGGTTTGAGGATGCTGGAACCAGAGAATGCTCATAAGATAACTCTGTCAGTTCTAGAAAAATACTCCAAGATTTTACCAAGTAGCAATCACCGGCCCTTAAAAACACCTGACAGCAAACCTCAGACCTTTATGGGGCTCAAGTTTACCAATAGGGTTGGCATAGCTGCAGGATTGGATAAAGACGGCTCATGTATAAATGGTTTGGTTGGTATGGGTGCTGGTTTTATAGAGTTGGGCGGAGTAACTCCCCTACCTCAATCAGGTAATACAGGGAAAAGAATATTACGATTGAAGCAACAACAGGCAATGATCAACCGCTTGGGATTTAACAATTTGGGAGCCGCTCATCTGGCACAAAGAATCAAAGAGTTTCGCTCAGAATACAAACAACGTCATGGGGTGGCAAGCAGCACAATAATAGGTGTCAATCTAGGTAAGAATGCCAGCACTCCCCTAGCAGAAGCCAGTGAAGATTATAAGAAAGTTCTAAGGGCAATCTACTTGCAAGCAGATTATGCCACCATAAATATTTCTTCACCAAACACTCCAGGGCTACGCGATTTACAAGATAGTAAATATTTACCCCACCTGTTGGGGGAAACTGTCACGGAAGCAAACAAACTGCAACAAATTCATTCCACAGAATCCCCCCTCCCTCTTCTAGTGAAAATATCTCCTGATATGGAGAAGCAACAAATTAAAGATATTGTCCGCATAGTCAACG
>JAAOII010000096.1 GCA_015163845.1 Candidatus Portiera sp. | reverse complement strand
TTCCGAGTTGAGTTCCTTTCAAGAATCAGTTAAGCAGTATTTGCCCCAATAACATCCTATATAGTAATCTTAGGCCCGGCATTACTATAATTGCTGCCTAATAACTAATAAATGCCTTGTGGATCTGGGGCATTATCTCCTGGATCAAACTGAGCTGCCTCAATATGGCCACCATTAATAATTCTTGTGTCAAAGTTATTAATAATTCTGCTGGTATTTGATCCAGGCGGTAAAATAAATGAAATTTTTTTACCTAACTTAAGCACTAGTTTCGCTAGAGGGGCAAAGTCACCATCACCACTAAATATGAATGCATGGTCGTAAAGATCATTATGGGCATCGTCTAGGGCCAGTAATGCTAAATTCACATCTGTTTGTTTTTCTTGGAAAAATGTTGGGCTAGAGACAGATCCCTTGCGTCTGAAATAGCCAAATTTTATTTTGAATAAACCTTTCCCATAAACTTCTCGGTGATATCTACAAAATATATTCTGTGCTCGGCGTGTTTCGCGTATTTTTGGTGGCATCTCCATCTTTCCCTTTCTACGATCATAAGAATAAGGGGCACTGCAATAATAAACTCTTGCTATATCTTGGTTTTCACTACTAAACTCCCGTGATAGTTTGATTAGATCATACCAGATATGTTGTGGATTATCCATTGTTTTTAAAAACCCTCTAACGGAACGATATAGATTATAACCATCAACATAACAAAAAACACGTTCACGATTTCCCATAATTGATAATTTGTTATCTACTTTCTCTGTATTAGATTGCTTAAGCTATTACTAATTTTCTTGTTGAGTTCTAACTCTTCCTTGACTTGTTCTTCAAATTTAAGCTTAAATTGATCTAATGAGAGATTACTGGCATTCTTATCCTTGTTATTTATAGAACTCTTTATATATCTTCCCGGACTTAGCATATATTCATTTTTACGCACTTGGCTAAGAGGAATTGACTGACAAAACCCGCGAATATTCTTATACTTGGGACTATTATCTTTCCAATTATTGAAGGTCTGAACAATTTTATTTATATCATCATCACTGAACTCTCTTAATCTTCTATTGGTTAATTTTCCTAGTGAGTCGGCATCTATAAAAAGTATCTTCATAGTTTTACTGTTTAAAGTTTCAGGATTTTTACGTGATATCAGCCACAAACAGGCGGGTATTTGAGTATTAAGAAAAAGTTTAGTAGGTAAATTAACTATACAATCTACGAATCCTGCCTCAACAATTTCCTTACGGATTTTATTTGCAGATCCTGTATTAGATGATAGCGAGCCATTAGCTAAGACGAAACCAGCAGTTCCTCCTGTTTTCAAATGGAATATGAAATGCTGAACCCAAGCAAAATTTGCATTACCAGTTGGCGGCTTGCCATATACCCAACGTTCATCATCGCGCAATGTATCACCACTCCAGTCACTATCATTAAAGGGAGGATTTGCAAGTATAAAATCCATTTTCTTATCATAGTGTTCATCTTTGAGAAAAGAGCCAAGATTATTCCAGATAACTTGAGTACTATCAATGCCATGGATAGCTAAATTCATACAGGATAACTTGTAGGTTGTTTGATTGCTCTCTTGCCCAAAAATTGCTATGTCTCCAGGGTTACCTTTATGGCTTTCAATAAAGTTCTCGCTCATAGTGAACATTCCCCCACTACCACAGCAAGGATCATAAACTCTACCTTTGAATGGTTGAACCATCTCAACTAATAGCTTAACTATTGATTTAGGAGTATAAAACTGCCCACCT
>JAAOII010000095.1 GCA_015163845.1 Candidatus Portiera sp. | reverse complement strand
GTTTCGTGTAGCAATTCACGAAAAAGATGAAATATGGAAGAAGTCACTAGCCGAATGCTAATTCTTTATTTCTATGCGACTCTTTGGATATAGATTTTTCGTCCATCTTATCAATATCAAATCCACAGATATCATCTAGTCCTTCAGAATAGCGATAGTAGTTAATTAGGTTAGATATATCATCTTCAGCTTTAACTTTTGAAGTCCTATTCTTAAGGCACTTAACGTTATTAGGATCAATCTCTACCCCTATACTATCTCTGTTGAGTTGTAAAGCAGTTACCGATGTTGTCCCAGTTCCAGCAAAAGGATCTAAGATTAGATCTCCAACTTTGGATGAAGACAGGATAATTCTTAGCAAAAGTGCTATGGGTGCTTGTTGCTTATGGAAACGTGAATTGTCATCATTGCGGATAGCTTCAGCACTAGCAAAATATCCCGCAGTTAATTCCCTAATATCATCCCAAACATCAGTTATATATATTCCTCCATCACGCTCATGTTTATAATGTGCTGGTATAGGAGGAGATATTTTTAACTTATTGAAGGTCTGGGGGCGCTTGCCTTTTGTAGCATAAGCTATAACTTGATATGACTTGCTAAACTTATTGATGCAGGGCACTGCGGATGTCATCTTTTTCCAGATAATTAAGTTATGTAAATGCCATCCTGATTTCTCTAAAGCACTTAATACAAACTGCGTATTCTTCTCTCTCTGCATGAAGTAAATACCAGCACCGTCTTTAGAAATACGATAAGTATCCTCTAACACTGATAAGATAAAGTTCCAATAATCATCATGTGATTGCTTGTCATCAAAGTGGTTATAATCCTTCCCTTGATTGAAGGGAGGGTCAAGAAAAGTTAAATCTACCTCTCGACCTTTATATGATTTGAAAAATGATAAACAGTCCTTATTAATAATTTTGCACGATGATGCCATGCTTACATTATATAAAACATTCTAGGTTATGCAAGATAATCTTCAATATTCTACTAAGATTAAGAGATTGCTTTCTACAATAATAATAAATACGATGCAAGCAGAATAAGTAATAGCTTAAGGAAGGGATATATTTGGGTGCTTGAGGTAGCTAATTGCAGCTGGGGTGGGCAAGCCAGCCAAACGTAATATGGCTCCTTCTAACAACTGCCAAGGGTCATCTTGGCTGGCTCCTTTGGCGGCTTGATCAGTCATAGATAGCAACCGCAATAAAACTTTCAACTTAACCCTATCTTTGCCGGCAAAACGTCTGGCAGCATTTCTTGCCATAGATTGACGCGGTCCGAAACAACTATATCTGTATAATTCCTGATCACTTATTCGTGGATTATCTACTATAGCCAGCAGCATATTAATATCCTTGGTTACCAACCATATAATTTTAGTCGGTGCTTCTTTGAGCTCTTGCAATCTTTTTAACATGCGGCGACAACGCAAAATATCGCCAGAAAGCATACTATCGCTCAGAGTGAATAGATCATAATATGAGCCATCTCCAGAAGATTTCTTGACTTGTTCATAATCTAGAGATGCTTCCCCATGGGCTAGTTGGAGTTTCTCCAATTCCTGAACCGCGCCTAGTAGATTTCCTTCGCTATTTTGGGCTAAAAACTCAAGTGCTTCTCTATCTAAATTGAGTTTCAGTTTTTGGGCTCTTTGCCCCAACCAAGATATCAATTTAGCACCACTAGGGGTATATAAGGCAATATACTCTCCTATGTCTTTACGCGTAAGTTGTTTGAACCATTTCTTCTGACGGATAGCTGGTGACAAACGTGGCATGCTAAGGATAAACAAGACATCTCCATCCGCTGCTGCAGTTGCTTCCATTAACATATTCTCGGCATCTTGCTTCAGGGGCAAATCATTACAAATCAACAGCAAAGTTTTCTTGTCTTCAAATAATGAAGGGTTAGCTGCCTCCAATAAAATTGTTTTGTGTTGGGAGTCGTCTCCTAAGAAAAACTTTCTTGGTTTGGGATAACCTTCTTTAATGGCTTCTTTTGTTATTGCGGCTATACTCTCTTCACGCAAGAATATTTCATCAGCAGCAACTATATGGACGGGCTTCATATTAATAAAGTGTGATCAATTATTCTCAAAGGATATTGTGGATAGAGCTAATACCAATTGCCTAGCAAGGTCTTGATGCAGTTCCTCTTCTATTTCGGTTTCTTTTCTAAAATAGCCGCTCAAGTTATCTGTGCGGGTCAATATGGATGTCGCCAGCAAACTTGATGAAACTTTAGGTGCAGGGTTATCTTTATTCTTGCCAGGATCTAATACTGGTCGTGCTTCATAGTCCAACTGGCACTTAATAAAGTAGTCACGTCTTTGACCTTGAGAATCGGTGAATATGACAAATCTATTACACTTGGGATTGTCAAATTTAACTAGAGTTACGGCATCAGCCAAGGAATCAGTCGTGCGAGTTTGATGGCGATATAATTGGCGGGTTACCATGAGAGAGAAATGATAAGCGTCTTTGCCACTCGTCTGTAGGTATATAGGTTCCTTGTCTTTAAGTGAGTAGGGTTTTTTATAAGCACCAGCACAACCATTAAGAAATAAAACAATGAGGAAGACCAATAATAAATCCGATCTGAATGTCAAATCAATATTCATAAAATGTTTGCTGTAGCTCACATTAGTAGAGCAGGGATTCTTGGGTGGCTTTAGATTTTCCAATTAATTATCTGCAAATTACTTAACCACAAAGTTAATTAATTTACCTTTAACATATATGGTCTTAAGTATTTGATTGCCCTCTAAGAACTTCGTGACAATGGCTGCAGCATTCTTTTCCGCATCCTCCTGTGAAACATTGGTGTCTAATGAAAGTTCTCCACGTTTCTTGCCGTTAACCTGCACCACCAGAGAGAAAGTATCCTTTTGCATGGCTCCCTTATCTTCTTCAGGCATGGGGACATCCACCAGCTCTCTGTCATCTCCATATTCCTGCCACAGGCGGTGACATACATGTGGAATAATAGGTGCCAATAATAAAATCAGGTTATACACCGACTTACGACATAGACCTTTGTTGCATGATTCATCTTGCATAAGTGAACGCAAATCATTGGTAAGTTCCATCATAGCAGCGATAGCTGTGTTGAAGTTTTGGCGACGACCTATGTCATCCTTAACTTTGCCAATGGTGCTATGCATCTTGGCATAGAAATCTTTCTCCGCATCCGTTAAGGAATTAATCTCAAAACTAGCGGGAGCAGTTTGCAGATCCACAGCTAAAGTCCAGAATCTTTTGATAAATCGCAATGAACCTTCCACAGCCGAGTCAGACCAATCTAAGGAAACCTCAGGTGGTGCAGCAAACAACATATATAGTCGCAGTGTGTCGACTCCATAGACATCAATCAGTTCCTGTGGCTCAACCACATTGCCAATTGATTTGGACATTGCCTTGCCATCTTTTCGCACCATACCTTGTGCTAACAATCGCAAAAATGGTTCGCGTCCATTAGTCACTTTCTTGCCATCTTTGTTCAGAATATCATCCATTACTTTGTAAAAGAATCTGGCGTAAAGCAAGTGTAAAATAGCATGCTCCACTCCACCTATGTATTGATCAACTGGCAGCCAATAGGCGGCTCTTTCATCTAACATTTCTGTGGTGCTGTCGGCACAACAATAACGAGCATAATACCAAGATGAATCGACAAAAGTATCAAAGGTGTCAGTGTCACGTCTTGCTTTGCTTCCACATTTAGGACAGGAGCAATTTACAAACTCTTCAACTTTACTCAGTGGTGAACCGCCGCCACTTAATTCTATATTCTGGGGTAATTCAATCGGCAAGTCCTCATCTGGGACGGGAACTTCACCACACTTCTCGCAATGGATGATAGGTACTGGACAACCCCAAAATCTTTGACGTGATATGCCCCAATCCCTTAACCTATAATTAATTTCTTCTTTACCTTTGCCAGTTGCAGACAATTTCTGTAAAACCATAGCATAGGATGCATCAAAATCTAAACCATCCAAGTCCTCACCACAATTAACATTAATGCCC
>JAAOII010000094.1 GCA_015163845.1 Candidatus Portiera sp. | reverse complement strand
TTATTGTAGTTAATAACAAAGTGCGACACCTAGGTAGATATTAACATAACAAGATATGGAAATACAAGACCTTTTAGTTAATATTTGCGATTATAGAACATTTTCTAGTCGGCATAAGGTAGCTTTAGTTTGACTGTTTTGCCGCTCTTGGCTGATATTGCCGCCTGTTCTGCCAAATAGATGGCATTGACGCCATTAGTGGTGCGGACTTCCTCAAGTGCTTTCTTGTTACCGCCTATTGCCGCCACAAAAGTATTGACGATAGTGCGGTAGGATTGATTGTATCTTTCCAAGAAGAAGTGCTGCAATGGTGCTTGGGCGAAGCCCTTGCTACCAGCAGAAATCAAATTGTCTTCATGCAAGTTTTGTGCTTGAAGCATCCCTTTGCTTCCAGCCACTTCAACCCGCTGATCATAGCCATAGGCAGCTCTTCTGCAGTTATGGATGGAACAAGTAGCTCCTGCCGCTGTGTGCATAGTAACAACTGCATTGTCATGGTCGCCTATTTTGCCGATTGCTTTATCGGTTATTGCAGATGCCATTGCAGAAAGTGCCACTGGTTTATCTGGCAACAGACGCAGAGCCATCTCAAAGTCATGAATCATCATATCCAAGAAAATACCACCAGCTAGCTTAAGATATGCCATTGGCGGGGCTGCTGGATCACGGCTGGTGATTTGGACATGCTCTATATTGCCCACTTCGCCTTTAGCCACTCTCTGGCGTAAAGCATAGACGCCTGGGTCATAGGGGCGGTTGAAACCGACCATCAAAATTGCTTTATGCTTGGCGACAAAGTCCATACAACTAATGCTTTCTTTTAGTGTTCTTGTCAGTGGCTTCTCGCATAAAATCTTCTTGCCTGCCAATACTGCCTGCTTGATTAGCTGGATGTGGGTTGGCGTTGGGCTGCAGATAATTACGGCTTGAGTAGCGTCATCTGCAAATATTTGTTCAACACTATCAGCCACCTGTGCATTCAATTCCGCACCGAGCTTTTTAGCCGCCTGAGGCATTGCATCATAAACAAAGGTTAGGGTTGTCCCAGTCAAATTAGCTAAGTTTGCTGCATGCACTCTCCCTATTCTGCCGCATCCTATTACTGCTATACCGATTTTTTTAGCCATTATTATTCTCCTGCTATATGATCTATTTGATAAGTCCTATTTGATAAGTTCTATTTGATAAGTCCTATTTGATAAGTTCTATTTGATAAGTCCTATTTGATAAGTTCTATGGAATCTAACCAATCTGCTGCTTGATATAATCCAACGCCTTTTCAGCATAAACATCAGCAGGTGCCACATCAGGGTTCTGTTCGGCTTCCACAACTAACCAGCCCTGATAATCCGACTCTTGAATCTTCTTCATTATTGCATCATAGTCAATATCACCGTCGCCAGGCACAGTGAAAGTCCCCGCCAGCACACCTTCTAAGAAACTTTTGTTATTGGCTCTCACATCTTCTATTTCCTTAAGGCGAACATCCTTGAGATGGATATGATTAATTTTTGCCTCATACTTCCGCCAAATATTGAGGGGGTCTGCACCAGCATAAGCCAAATGCCCTCCGTCAAATAACAAATCAAGGTTCGGACACTCTTCTAACATTCTATCTATGTCGCTTTCGCTTTCAATGACCGTGGCAATATGTGGATGATAGCTCATGGGCATATCTATATCTTTTAGCATCACGGCAAACTCATCTAGACGTTTAGTCAGTAGTGTCCACTCATCAGCAGTCAATATATGGCGACTATTTGCCGAC
>JAAOII010000093.1 GCA_015163845.1 Candidatus Portiera sp. | reverse complement strand
TCTTTAGTTGGCAAGAGGTTTGCTAAAACAAATATTACCAAAGTCCCGCCTTTCAGATCACCTCACCATACTGCTACTACAGCGGCTTTGGTGGGAGGTGGTTCCAACCCAGTCCCTGGTGAAATATCCCTAGCTCATAAAGGCGTATTATTTTTAGATGAATTGCCCGAGTTCTCGCGTGCCACCTTAGAGTCACTCCGCCAACCCTTAGAAAGTGGTAAAATCACCATTGCCCGAGCAACCAAGCATGTAGTATTTCCAGCTGACTTCCAACTTATTGCTGCTATGAATCCTTGTCCCTGTGGTAACTTTAGTAACCCTAAGCGAGAATGTCGTTGCACTCCTGACAAAATAAATGCTTATAGATCTAAGATATCAGCTCCATGGTTGGATAGAATTGATCTGCAAGTAGAGGTGCCAGCAATGGATTATGAAGAAAGTATTGCACCAAAGCCAAAGGACGCAGATAATAAAAAGAAGTCCTCCTACCCTCACCAATTAATAGAGAATGTCTTGGCTGCCAGAGAAATACAGTTGAGACGTGCCGCCAAACTTAATAGTAACCTTAGCCCAGCAGATCTTGATAAATATTGTGATATTAGTGAATGCAAAGATATTATCAAAAGTGCCATTGACAAATTAGGCCTGTCATTAAGAGCTGTCCACCGGGTAATGAAAGTAGCCAGGACTATTGCAGACATGGAAAGCAAGGATAGGATAGATAAAACCCATCTTGCTGAAGCTATCAGCTATAGGTTCGCCAATTAATAATATAGGACACTCCCAACAATTAGCCAATAGATTATATTTATTAATTGTAGCTAATTATAGTTGTTTTCACTATTGACTAATTACTGAGAACATCCTATAATAAATTATGATTTCTGATATTATAAAACATAGATCCTATTTTATCTATTTAGATAAAACACATAGAACTGAAGGGTCTGATGATATTGAAACCATACTAGACAAAGGGTATGGTAAGGATAACTTCATGCGACTAAATTCTTCTGACAACTGGATAGTAAAGGTGCCTAATAATGTTCCCTTGTCTGATATATTACAGAAAATAGGGATTTCTAATGAAGGGCAAAGCAGAGGAGTTGCATTTGAGTTTATTAGTGGATATTTTAATGGATGGTATTCTCCTTCGTTATGGGATTTTATAAGAAAACCCCCCGCTTCCATTCAACCTGATTCTAACAAGGATGCAGACAATAATGTGACAGACAAAAATGGTGAGTGATACAAAAGTAACAGAAACTGACCAAGCCACTGATGTAGGTTCTTCAGCTAATATGGTTAATATCAATGACTCGAGAACTTTAGAGAACAGATTGGTTAAGATTGAGGAAGAAATACATGGACAGGAGGACAGAGATTATAAGGGATTAAAAGAGAGGGTCACTGATTTAGAAAAGGGGATACTATCCACCATTGGTAAGTTTACAAAATGGATAGGGGGAGGAGTCATAGCTTTAATTTTATGGGAATAATTAAGTTTTTAATTTCTATATTCTAATAGTTATAGTTGAGGTAAGTAAAATATAGGTGGACTCCAGCTGTTGCGACTATTAATTAAGTCCATATAAAACGTTCATCTGTCATATTTACCTCTATGATAGATAAATACTTGTATGCATCCTCCATCCCATACCCCCTCATACCAGCTAAATGCTCAGATGCTCATGAACTTATGAATCAAGAAACAGATATATTATTTCAGCAAGCCAAGCAATTTTTCAAAGAGTTGCAGCAACAAATGTGTGGAGAACTATTAAGCTTAGAATCCGAGAAGTTGGGATCAACTTCACAAGATTTCACCCGTGATGAATGGAAATCCACCTTAGGGCAGGGCTCCACCAACATCTTGGAAAACGGCAAGTTATGGGAAAAGGCCGGCGTTGCCTTCTCCGAGATATCTAGTGCCAAGCTACCGACCGCGGCTAGTGCCCGTCATGAAAACCTAGCTAACAAACCCTACAAGGCCTGCGGTATATCCATCGTTATCCACCCACGCAATCCATATGTGCCGACCAGCCATGCTAATTTAAGAATGTTTGTTATTGATGATGATGGTGAGAGTATTAGTGATGATGAGAGTATTAGTGGTGAAAAAAAGAACTGGTGGTTTGGTGGTGGCTTTGACCTCACCCCCTACTACATAGAAAAGAGTGATTGTGATATTTGGCATCAAGCGGCAAAAAATTTATGTGACAAGTATGAAGCAGA
>JAAOII010000092.1 GCA_015163845.1 Candidatus Portiera sp. | reverse complement strand
GTGTCTCGAAAAGATGATGATAGCTTCCTTGATGTTGAAGCAAGAGAAAAAAAATAATTCATAAAGCAGCCGTTTGGTAGCCAAAGCTATCCTGATTTATTTATAAATTATTTTAAGCATCCAGAGCGCAATGCTATAGAAAAAAAGTTAATATCTAAAATTAAAGAACTACAAGAATCTGATAATCACGCTGTCTTAACCTAGGACTTCAATCCATTCTACATCAGCAGGGCGAAATAATAGAATAGTGGCTTTGGGATTATCAAGCTTTTGGAGTAGATTATTGATCTAATACAGGATAAGCTTCTATAGATTAATTTATTCTGTAAACCTACACTATTATGGGGCTTCAATTGGATCTACATCAAGATGCCAACTTACTGGTTTTCTGCCTTTCATATTTTGTCCCTGCCTAGCTAATTCAACTGCTTGTTTTAGTATCACTCTCAAACCTTGTCTTTGATTAGCCCCGATGATCATACTGAACCTATATAAGTTAGCTCTCTTAGAGATGCTTGCCTCCAAAGGACCAAAGAGTTTTATTTTCAATTCGTCAAATTTATTATCGGGTATTGTTGCCTTGAGCTTCTTCCTTATTTCCTCTAGAAAGATAAAAGCATCTTTTGGATCAGCTGCGTCTGCCCGCAAATAAGCGAGAAAACTATAAGGAGGCAAATTATAAACCAAGCGGTTACCAAGTTCGCTCTTAGCAAAAGCAGAATATCCTTGCTTAACCAAGTTTCGCAGTAATTCGTTATCTGGGTTATAGGTTGGGATGACGATCTTACCACTAGCATTAATAGCACTGTCCTTATCTATGGTTGTGTTGTGCCGTCCAACTCTACCCATTACTTGAGTTATTAATTGTGCCAAATTTTCTATGTCATGGAAATCATTACTGAAAAGCCCGCTATCACAATTTATGATAAGGGCTAATTTCACATTAACAAAATCATGCCCTTTGGCGAGCATCTGGGTGCCGACTAATATGCAAGGTTCTGTCGACTGTGCTTGATGATAGAAATGGCGGAAAGAATCTTTTTTCTTCATAGTATCTCGGTCAATGCGATAGATACTTGTATCTGGAAACTCTTGGCGTAGAATACTTTCAATACTCTGAGTTCCCAAACCACTAGGTTGCAAATCGGTATTATGGCATTTAGGACATTTAACTGGAGTTGGTTCTTGTCTTTCACAAAGGTGACAAGATAGATGAGGCGGTATCTTATGCATTGTCATTGGCCTATCGCAAGATGAGCAGATGGGTTGCCAACTGCAGGCACTACATTGCAATTTAGGAGAAAATCCTCTGCGGTTAATGAAAACCAATGCTTGAAACCCCTGTTCTAATACCTCTTTAATAGCAGCTATTCCTTCATGTGGTAAAGAGTTTGGCAGATAGCGTCCTTTAATTGGAATGAAGTCCGTAATGACTGGTGAGCTACTTTTATTTATTTTATGGGTCAATCTTAGGTGATGGTACTTGCCAATGTTAGCATTATGAAAGGACTCCAATGAAGGAGTTGCACTACCTAATACTATGGGGATTTTCATTTCAGCTGCCAACTTAATTAGCAGATGTTTGGCGTTATAGCGGAAACCACTTGCCTGCTTGTATGATGAATCATGTTCCTCATCAATTATGATACACCCAGGTTTAGCCATTGGCACGAATGCGGCAGAGCGGGTGCCGACCAAAACTTGCAGTTTATTTAACCTCATCAACAGATAGTTATGTAATCTTTCATTATCGCTCAAGGCAGAATGCATTAAGCCCAAAGGTATATTGAGTGACTTTTCCAGCCGCTCCAATGACTGAGGCGAAAGACCTATTTCCGGCACCAAATATAGTGCCTGCTCACCTCGTGCCAAGACCTTGCGGATAATTTCAATATACACTTCCGTCTTGCCACTATTGGTTAGGCCTTCTAATAGAAAGCATTGAAAGCTACCAAAATGTTTAGCGACTTCATCAACCGCGTTCTGTTGTTGTTCGTTGAGAGTTGGTTTGCTATAAGGAGCACCACTGGATCTTTTGGCTGGAATTTTAACTATTTTTTCCCCGTCAATCAGCCCCTTTTTTTTCAAGGCTCCCAAAGTACTTGCCGGTATTTTGAGTGCTTCTAAGGCAGAGCTGCTAATGCCTTGATCAAGCCACTCATTTTGTAGTTTATCCATAAGTTTGCGTTGGGGGACACTGCGGATACTATTAATATCAATTTGTTTACCTGCTTCACTGAGTTGCCATTTAGTTATGAAAAGTGGTTGTGCATCCCGTCCCTTATTTTTCATAAGAACTTTAGGCATAGCTGTATCTAATACCTGTCCCAGTGGCTCACAATAATAGTCGGCTGCCCAGCATAAGACCTTATATAGCACTGGGGAAAATAGAGATCGCCTATCCACCAAACTATCTATTTGTTTAATTTTTGTCCTAATAGAGATATTAGTACTGATATTATTTACAGGGTCGGTTTTGCCACAGATAAAACCCTGTAGTTTACGATTGCCAAAGGGAGCGATGACTCTTGCTCCTAAGATATCCTGGCTAAAGTTTATGCCATCGGGGAGCTTGTAGGTAAATTTGGTTTCTAAGGGTAGTGGCATGACCACCTCTACCCAATTATTATGTGGACTTCTGTCTGGAGAATTGCTCTCCTCAGATAAACTCAAGATCTTGCTATGTATTCAAGAACAACAATTTTTTCTTGCTCCTCCAACATTGATGTTATTGCTGCCACACCTTTTTTGCGTTTCTCCGACTTATACCATTGTTGCCAGTTATGGTTATTATCAAAGGTCACTATGATGTAACGATGATTTGGATCATTGTTGTTTAAGAGTGCTTCACTAGAAATAAATCCAACTTCACTAAAGAGAACTTTGTTAATGGCAAGGGCACGTTTTTCATACTCCTCTATGCATTCAGCCATAACCTTCCTTTCAATTATCACCTTAATCATAAGTATATTTTATTCTAAATCACGATTTTTAAGTTATAATTGGAGTTATTAGTAAGCATAGCAAAAAATTATGGAGCACTTAGAATTTGAGAAGCCCATAGCAGAGATTCAAGAGAAATTGGATGGTTTGCGTATGGCTGGTGGGGATGAGAGCTTAACCTCCGAGATTATTAAACTTGAGGAGCAGTTGGATGTAGTTACTGGCAAAGTATTCTCCAGCTTAACCGATTGGCAGATTGTCCAAATAGCTAGACATCCATCAAGACCTTATTTCTTGGACTATCTAAAAAACCTATTCTCCGATCAAGACGAATTACATGG
>JAAOII010000091.1 GCA_015163845.1 Candidatus Portiera sp. | reverse complement strand
GTGTGTGTAGTGTGTGTAGTGTGTAGTGTGTGTAGTGTGTGTAGTGTGTGTAGTGTGTGTAGTGTGTGTAGTGTGTGTAGTGTGTGTAGTGTGTGTAGTGTGTGTAGTGTGTGTAGTGTGTGTAGTGTGTAGTGTGTAGTGTGTAGTGTGTAGTGTGTAGTGTGTAGTGTGTAGTGTGTAGTGTGTAGTGTGTAGTGTGTGGATAGAGATAAGAAAGATTTAGAGTGGTTTATATAGGTGGGAGTTTTGTTGATGGTTGGAGATGAGAGGCGGGGAGTGATTTATATGGGTGGGATTCTTGTTAGAAGATTGGGTGATGTTTGGATGGTGGTTTATGCATCTGGGGTTTTAGATTAAAGGTAAAATAGTAGGTATGAATTTAAGGGTTACGGAGAATGATATAAAGGTTCTGGAAGGTGTTTATAGATTTAGGTTTTTGGAGTTGGTTCAGATTATGCTGTTGATAGGGACGACTAAGGAGGCGACGGCTTATACCAGGGTGAGAAGATTAAAGCAGCTGGGAATGATTGGGGGGAAGGCCTTGTTGGCGAGGGGGCAAGCATATCATTTGACGGTGGAGGGGATGAAGTTAATCCGACAAGAGGGTAGGGAGATTAAGATCGGGTTGGGTTCATATGAGCATGATATTAAGACGGCTCAAGTGCTGTTGGAGTTTTTGGTTCAGGGTAAAGAGATAATCACTGAGAGAGAATTAAGGGTGGAGCAGAGAGGGATTGCCGGGCACTGGCCCGACGGAGTTGTCCTGGACGGTAAAAAGAAGATTGCCATTGAGGTGGAGTTAAGTGATAAGGCGGCTGTGAGGGTGGCGGGGATAATTGATTTTTATATCAAGGCGTCTTATGAGCAGGTTTGGTATTTCACGGATAGTAAAAGTGTGGAGGTGCTTCTTGGGAGAGTCATTAAGCAAAAAGGTGCTGATGATTTTATTAAGGTAAAGCCGTTGGGTTGATGAGTGGTATAATCAATATAAAATTATAACTATTTGGAGATTTAATAATGGCTAATATAGAAGCAAAATATGTGAAGACAACTTTGTCTAAGGGTGAGAAGGTTAAGGAGATTTTTCAGGAGCATTGGATAGTTAAAATGGCTTACTGGACTTTATACTTTGCTGGTGTGGTTATTCTGCTCATGGGGCCGCTATTTTTTTATTTTGGTGATCCTGATGGAAAGGTTTTTGGGTGGCTCTACATAGCTGGAGGAATTATGTTGGGATTATTTGGTGTTTATCTTAACGTAGAGTTTTACTTCCGTGAAATTGTTTTAACTAATAAGCGGTTTGTTTATAAGCGGGGGATTATTGGAAGGCGTACTCAGGAGCAGTTGTTGGTTAAGACGGATACGGTGGAAATGAATCAAGGTATTGTAGGAAGGATATTGGGTTATGCTACTATCAAACTTACTACTACTGGTGGTGCTAAAGTTGTAGCTGGGGATTTATTAGATGCTCAGAAAGCTAAGAAAAAGATAGAAGAAGCCCTGTAATTTAATTATGTCTGAAAGGGGAAGTTTCATAGAAGAATATACCTTTGGTATGGCGGTGCCAACCTTTGTTATTTTGGTGGTTCAGTTGCTTTGTGTTTCTATTGCTAGTTTATGGCTTTGGGATGGTTGGGTATTTTTGGGGGGAGTGCTTGTTGTGGGGTTTAACTTTTACTATTCTTGGCATCCTGTTTGGTTGTTGTTGCCGGTCATTTTTGTTGCTTTTGGGAATGTGTCTAGCGGGGGTGGCTTTGATGGTTTTTTGTCAGCTTGGTTTTTTGGTGTTAGTGGTGTAGTTCAGGGGTTTTCTTTGGCCGCCGTGATTGGCTGTGCTCATTGGGGAGGGCCGTTGTTTGCTAAATGGTCTGAAATTGGGGATGCAGATGATGAGGTTGTCCAGGGTAAAAGCACTAGTAGTAAAAGTGTTAAGAAGACGGCGGCGGCTAAGCGAGTTATTGGGACAGTTCATTTGGGTACGGATATGAGTAGTGGGGATGATGTGGAAGTGCCGTTTGCTGATTTGGCTCAGCATACGGGGATTTTTGGTTCTACTGGTACTGGTAAGACGACTAGCATTCTTAACTTCATTGCTCATGCAGCTGCTAATAAGATACCTCTTATATATGTGGATGGAAAGGGTGATCCTGATTTGCCTAAGGCACTGCTTAAGCTGAATCCTGGGCTCCAGCACTTTACCATGAGAGCCGACAGTTCTTCTTGGCGCTATAATCCTTTTGGGTTGGGGAGTGCTACAGAGGTGAAGGATAAAATTATTGATGCTTTTGCTTGGTCAGAGCAGTATTATAAAACTACTGCCGAGAGATATTTACAACTGGCTCTCAAGGCCTTGCTCCAGGGACGGAATAGGGGCTTGGATATTGATGAGCTGGATTTGGCGAGGTCAAAGGTTATCACTGCAGCTAGGAAGAATTATAAGAATCAAGACGAGAAGCAAAAGGTTATAGAGGCGCTACAGGGGATTAAGGATAAGGATATTGCTTCTTTATTGAATCAGATTGCTAGCTTGGCGGAGAGCGAGGTCCGTGAATCTCTGTGTGAGAAGAAGGGGCGGACAATCTCTTTTACTGAGATTATAGAGGTGGGTGGTATGTGCCTTATGTCTTTGGAGACGTTGGCTTATCCGCAATTAGCCAGGGCTTTAGGTAAGTTGATAGTGTCAGATATTAAGACAACCTTGGCTCATGAGAAGCGGGGCGGTAAGAGCCGGCCAGTGATAATTATTTTTGATGAGTTTGGGGTTTTTGTGGGGGATAATGTTCTCAATGTGATTAACATGGGGCGGAGTGCTGGTGCCAATGTTATCTTGGCTGCTCAGGGGCTGGCGGATTTAGAGACGGAGAGTGAGGTGCTTGGTAGGCAGATTATTAATAACTGCAATAGCTTCTTGGTCCATAGGATTAACACTCCAGCGGAGTCCGAGTTCATTGCTGGGGTGATTGGCACCAGGGACGGCTTTCAGGTGACGAGGCAGGTGAAAGGGGACGAGGGCTCCGTCCGCCAAGTCAAGGAGTACTTAATCCATCCCGATGAGATAAAGAGTTTAAGGAAAGGCGAGGCAATTCTCATAGCCCGAGCGAATGAGCAATCTATTAAGAGAGTCCAGGTCAAGAAGGTAGCATAATGAGGTTGGTTAAGTATTTTTTGTTACGGGCTATGGCTTTGCTTGGTACGGGGGTATTTGCTTATATGCTTTCTACATTTTTTTATTGTGGTCTTTCAGATGGATGTTCTGATGGGGTTACTAGATTGATAATCATGGCGGTGGCAGGGTTGGCTATTTTTGGTGTATTGTTTGGTTATGAGTAGGAGGGTGATAGCATGATTTATATAGTTGCTTTCTTTATGGTGAGGTATGTTTACATAGTATCTCCTGAGGATGTTGTTAATTGGTTGGGTGCTTTGGCCATAATCCAGGTGATTTTGATTATGCCGCCATTGACTTATATCTATGAGCAAGTGCTGGGACGGAGTGTTACGGATAAAGAGGAGAGGAGGTTGGCTCCTATCATGAGGCGGATATTGGATAAGACGGGGAGTAAGATAACACCGAGGGTTATGGTTTTAGATTCTTATGATCCTAATATGGCGGCTTTCAATAAGAACACTTTGATTGTTAATAAAGTGTGTCTCAAAACCTTTAATGATGATGAATTGGCTGGTATCTTGTGCCATGAGCTGGGTCATTTGCAGTACCGCCATAGTGGGAATCTTTTAGTGCATTATATTAATGATATGTTTGTCAAGGTTTTTATTACAGTAGTGAGAGTGGTTTATCAGGTTTTGTCCGAGTTGGCCGGGCAGAGTTGGCTTCTCTCTATCTTTGTTTGGCCTTTAATAGCAGGAATATTTATTTTTTTGGTGGCACCTGTTTGGTTAGCAGCTTTTATTATGAATGTGGCGGCCGCCGCAGTTAGCCGTCAAGGCGAATATCAGGCCGATGATTATGCAAATAGTCACGGCTTTGGTCCTGGCCTTATATCCGCCTTGACTAAGCTGGAACACTTTGAGAAGGAGCCAGAGAATTGGTGGGAGAAAGTAAAGGATACCCATCCTCCTATGGCTCATAGGATAGATCGTCTGGAGACAACTTAAATTGGTGGTGGTATAATTTTATTATGAAACATAATCTTAAAAAAATTCTTATTATTGCTAGTGCCTCAGTAGTTATTTTGGCAGGAGTTTCTTGCTCGTTTGAATCAAATTGGGATAGGGCCAAGGAGGCATGGTATGCTGAAGATTATGTAATGGCTTTTAAATTATTTCATGAGGAAGCAAAAAAAGGTAATGTTATAGCCGAATATCATCTGGGAGAAATGTACTACAAAGGCAAAGGAACTTCTATAGATAAGAAGGAGGCGGTGAAGTGGTATCGCAAGGCGGCTGAGGGGGGATATGGTTATGCACAAAATGATCTGGGTGTTTTATACTACAAAGGGGAAGGCATTGCTGCAAATAAGACGGAAGCAGTTAAGTGGCTCCGTAGAGCGGCTGAACACAGTTATGAAGACATGAGCAATATTAACCGAGTGGCGTATATTCTTGGTTTAATGTATAGTAGCGGTGATGGAGTTGCTATAGATAAGAAGGAGGCGGTGAAGTGGTATCGCAAGGCGGCGGAGCGGAATCATACGGAATCACAATATAGCTTAGGGGGTATGTACTTTCATGGTGATGGAGTTGCTATAGATAAGAAAGAGGCAGTGGAGTGGTATCGCAAGGCGGCGGAACAAGGTAATGCTGATGCCCAGTATAGCTTAGGGGCTATGTACTTTCATGGTGATGGCCTGCCAAAAAGTTTAATATACGCTTATACTTGGTTTGCGATTTCTTTACATAATGGTAAAAAGGTTGGTGACGAAATATCTCTTCTTGCAAGAAGACTAAGTGAGAGGGATATAGCTTATGCAATAGAAGTGTCTCATGCTTGTATAGAATCCAATTATCAAAATTGCAATTAACCTGAATTTATTAATCACATAAAATGGGGGGTATAAACATACCAGCCCATATCAGTTAGCCCGAATACGGGCAATATAATGGCTTTTATTTGCTTAAGGCAGCTGTTATTGCCTTAATTTCCCTGTTTTTGGTGGTGGGGCCGAATTTATAGCCAATTCCTAGATTGATGGATTGGACATAAAAATCTTCTAGTGATGGATTGTTGAAGATGGTTTTGTCTTTGATGGTAGTTGGCAATGATCTCATAAAATGTACCCCAATGAGAAGGTTATTTTTAAAAGTATAGTCATAGCCAATGGTTAGGGCAGGGGTTAGAGCTTGTTTATAGTCGTTAGATAAGACGGGAGTGCCGTCTACAAAAGCTCGCTCATTAGTGGAGAATGGAATAAATACTGAGTTACTAATGCTTCTTCCTTGTATAAACATGGCTCCACCACCGACATAAAAGCCATTTTTATGGTGCCAGCGGTATCCTAATAAGATGGCTTCTGCTATGTGATCAGTTTGTCTTTTAAGAGTCCCGGTGGATGTTTCTAATGCTTGCGCAGCATTATTAAAAAATGAGGCAGTAATAGTGCTTTCAGAGGCGAGGATATTATTAAGGTTATCATAAAAGTCAAAGGCAAAAGTGTGTGGTCCGTTGCCGAAGTCAACCGCAACTCCAAAACCGTAATCGGTTGTTCTAGTTCCTCCATGATTGTATCCACTTGTCCGAGTATTAACCTCATTGGTGGCGGATAATAATCCCCCTGGTGCAAATAAAAATTTAACTTTAGTTGCTGAGGCGGTTGTGCTGAATGTTATTAAAGAGAATGCTAGCACTGCCATGAGGCCACTGCTTCTCAATTTGAATAAAATGAATTTTTGATTTTTCATAATCATAAAAAGTTAGTTACCTCTGTCCCGCAGTGGCGCCGGGCATGGGATATCCCCCAATGCAATGTTTTATTAATGTCATCAATTTACGACATTAATAAAACATTATACAGGAGAAGCATATAAAAAGACACTTATAAAAGATTAAAGTGAAACATAAAAAGACACTTATAAAAGATTGAAGAGAAACATAAAAAGACACTTATAAATAATAGAAGCAGATCTCCAGCTGGTTTGTCCGAGAAAATAAAATAATTAAGAGAGGACTTCCAATCCTGGATATTAGCCCACCACGAGATAAAGCTATGAAGGATAATAGCAAGTTGCCTTTGAGTATATAAAGAAGAAACAAAACTATTCTACATTAGAAGGAGAGTGCCAGCTGCCCAGATATTAGCTTATGCTAACAATTTTATGCCGATGTTTGCTGCCAAGTTTGGTGGGGAGAATCTCTATCTAGGGAGTGATTGTTATAGGAGCCAACCAAGCTGAGTTCCCAGATTTTACTATTCTTGTTATTTTGCCTTGCTCTTCTGGTAACAGGCACCACTTGTTATTAGTTTATGCTGGAAAGGAGATCATTGCTATTGCTATGCATGACGGCTAGCAGCTAAAGCTCCAGCCGTCTAACTCTTATCTATTTTTGGGGGTGTCCGGCCACTGGCTATATAGCAGCTGATAGTTTACCTCATTGGTAAAGAATGAAGCAAGAAGCTAAAGCTCCTTGCTTAGAGAACTGGAGCTGATTAAGTATAGAAGCATTGATGGCGCTGGGAGAGCAATGACTCTTATATAAGTTGCTCTAAGCACTTAAACAAGATGGTAATTATTGCTAATGCCTGGCTGGCGGCAAGCAGCTAAAGCTCCAGCCGCCTAACTTTAATCTAGGCGATGGGAGTTTCTGTTAAGGGCAACCTCGCAGCTGGTAGTTTATCTCATTGATAAAGAATGAAGCAAGAAGCTAAAGCTCCTTGCTTAGAGAACTGGAGCTGATTAAGTATAGAAGCATCGCCGCCACTGGAAGAGCAATAATGCGTATATATCTTTTTGTGGCCGCCCTCCTTATTATACTGGCACCTATGGTGCCAGTGGAGCGGGCTAGAATTATTAACAAGTGGTGCCTGTTACCCTAACAGCTAAAGCCAAATGACAAGAATAGCATAATCTGGGAACTCATTTTGACTGGTGCTTATATAGCAATCACTCCTTGGATAGAGATAACACTTATATAGAACACCAAACTTGGCGGCAAGCATCGGCATAAAACTATTAGCATAAGCTAATATCTGGGCAGCTGGCACTCTCCTTCTAATGTAGAATAGTTTTGCTTCTTCTTTCATATACTCATAGGCAACTTGCTATTATCCGTCATCAACTTTATCTCTAGTGGTGCTAATATCCAGGATTGGAAGGTCTCTCCTTATTATTTTATTTTCTCGGACAAACCAGCTGGAGATCTGCTTCTATTATTTATAAGTGTCTTTTTATGTTTCACTTCAATCTTTTATAAGTGTCTTTTTATGTTTCACTTTAATCTTTTATAAGTGTTTTTTATATGCTTCTCCTATATAATGTTTTCATGTATATTTTTAAATTAGAAAGCAAATATAGGTTTATGCCAATTTTAATATTGCTCTTGGCGATGTCTATAATTAGTCCATCTACTTATGCTAGTAGCATAGAGCAATGGAGCACTGAAACAGAAATTGATGATTTTACAGATGAAAAGAGAGTATTCTCTTATATTAATTCAGAAACAGGACGGAAAGGTAGCTTCATCTATGTAGGTTGCTTCCCTGGTAAAACATTTGAGTTGAGGATTTCGACAGGGAGGTATATTGGAGATAAAGAATTATACTTGAGGAATGTCAGATATAGAATAGATAAAGATGAAGCAAAAGCCACGACAATGAGTCCTACAAATAAAAGATTTGTTTATAGTAATGATAAATCATCTAATTTTTTATATGGGCTTATGAATGGCAGCTCTACTGTACTGGTGGAATTAACTAGCTATGACTATGATACTTCTAAGTCAAGATTTTCTTTGAAAGGTTCTACTAAAGCCGTCCAGGCAGTTCTAGACGCTTGTAATTAAGTTAACAGTCCGTGACATTCCAATAATCAATGCTAGTGGGATCATTGGCGCCTTGCCCCTGCTAATAAAATGATTAGGAGAGAATCTCCACACCTGAATATTAGCGCAACAAGGTAACAGGAGAGAATGCCAAGTTGCCAAGAAGTATATTGAGAGAAGAGGCAATACTCTCTGGCTCTGCCGCCAACCTAACATCAACCGTCAAAACTTTGCTATAAGCTCCTGAAGATAAATTATTCTATATTAGAAGGAGTGCCAGCCGCCCAGATATTAGCTTATGCTAATAGCATTACCCTAATGTTTGCTGCCAGGTTGGTGGAGAAGAATCTCTCTATCTGGAGAGTGATTGTTATAAGGTGTCAATCAAAATTAGTTACCATATTCTACTATTCTTTTATTTTCCTTTGCCTATTCTGGCACTAGGCACCACTTGTTATTAGTTTATGCAGGATAGGAGATCATTGCTATTGCTATGAATGACGGCAAGAAGCTAAAGCTCCAGCCGTCTAACTCTTATCTATTCTTGGGGGTGTCCGGCACTGGCTATAATAGTAGCTAATAGTTTATCTCATTGGTAAAGAGTGAAGCAAGAAGCTAAAGCTCCTTGCTTATAGAACTGAGGCTGATTAAGTGTAGGTATACTGACAGCACTGGAGTAGCAATGATTCTTTTATAAGTTTCTTTAAGTACCTAATTAAGATGGTGATTATTGCTGATGCCTGGACTGGCGGCAAGCAGCTGAAGCTCCAGCCGCCTAACTTTAATCTTGGCGGTGGGAGTTTTTGTTAAGGCAACCTCGCAGCTGATAGTTTTTCCCAGTTGGGGAAGAGTGGAGCAAGAAGCTAAAGCTCCTTGCTCATAACCTGGTCTGATTAAGTATGGTGGTATTGACGGTGCTGGGGGAGCAATAATACATATATATCTTTTTATGGCCGCCCGCCTTATTATACTGGCACCAATGGTGCCAGTGCAGCGGGCTAGAATTATTAACACGTGCCGTCTTGGCGCCAGAATAGGCAAATCAAAATAGAATAGCAAAATCTGGGAACTCATTTTGCTTGGTGCTTATATAGCAATCATTCTCTGGATAGAGAGAGCACTTATATAGCCACCAACTTGGCGGCAAGCATTAGGATAATACTATTAGCATAATCTAATATCTGGGCTGCTGGCACTCCTTCTAATATAGAATAATTTATCTACAGATTCTTATAGCAAAGTTTTGACGGTTGATGATAGGTTGGCGGCAGAGTCAGAGAGTGTTCCCTCCTCTCTCAATATACTTCTTGGCAACTTGGCATTCTTCTTAATAAGTTTATATCTTGTTGCGCTAATATTCAGGTGTGGCGATACTCTCCTAATCATTTTATGAGCAGGGGCAAGCCGTCAATAGTGGCTACTTTACAAAACAGCTATTTTGTAAAGCAAACTGGCTAGTAAGCACTATAAAAGACCTCTGAAAGCCACTAAATAGGTTCTAAGTAAAGAAGCAGATTAATAGGCAACTTTACAAAACCTGATGATTTGTAGGGTAATGTAAAGTAAAGTATAATAGATTTATGGATAATTCTCTATTTAAAGCCCCCTCCTCTGCTCTTATGGCTCCAACGACCCACGGAATAAACCCGCAATCAATTCTGGGGGAGCAAATTAACTGGGAATTAGCTCATAGGCGCCGTCAACTTATGGAAACAACAGGCAACTCTAAAATAAAATATTTGCTGAAGCCCGAGATAGAAAGAATACTGGATTATGCTAAGGACAATAGGAGCAAGCATTTTTTGATTAATACTTTATGGCATACTGGTGCCCGGATAAGTGAAGCATTGGAATTGACCAAAAAGGACTTTATCTTTGATGAAGCAGGATGCTTTATTAAGTTGATCACTCTTAAGCAAAAAAAGGAGCAGAGCCGCCTAGTGCCAGTGACAGATAAAAGATATATAGACGAAGCCCGGATGATGATAGGTGATTTACCGAAGGCGAGCAATACTAAAATTTGGGAGATTAGCCGAATGGCTTTTAATCAATATCTCAATCCCGTGGCCAAGGAATTAGGGATGGCAGGAATTAACCCGCATATGTTACGGCACTCTTTTGCTATCAATGCTATTCTCCATCTTACCCCCCTCCCCGTTCTTCAGGCATGGATGGGACATAGCAAGATTAATTCCACGGCCGTTTATACGGAGATATTTGAGCCAGACACTATGGCTTTTATGGCACGGATTAGCTTTTAATAAATTGGCTATTGACCATACCCTCCTTGTAGCTGACTGCTACTTGGTTTTATTTTTATTAGCTATAAGATTAGAATATTCTTTTTTTGCTTAAAAATATTTGGAAATAGTCCATAATATATCTATATGGATGCTAATCAATTATATTATGGTGATTGCTTGGACTGGATGGTTCAGGCAAAGGATGAGAGTGTAGATTTAATTTACCTTGATCCACCTTTCAATAGTAAGGCCAATTACAATATTACCTATGGGGATAGCAACGGGAAGCCGGCCCAGGTTGTGGCATTTGAGGATACTTGGTTCTGGGATTCTAAAGCGAAGAAGCGAGTGGATAGGTTTAAAAATGCTATAGGGCTGCAAGGGCATAAATCTATATCAGGTTTATATTCTATATTAGGGGATAGTGGGATGATAGCATATCTTTCTTATATGGCAGAAAGATTGGCGGAGATGAACCGTCTTCTTAAAAACTCTGGGAGTATTTTTTTACATTGTGACCCAACTGCTTCTCATTACCTTAAGATATTGATGGATGATATTTTTGGGCATGGCTGCTTTAGGAATGAGATTATTTGGTACTATAAAAATGCTTCAAGAGGCAAGAGGGAATTGGCTCATTCTCATGATGTTCTTCTTTGGTATAGTAAGAGTGGCGAGAAGGAATCTTGGACCTTCAACTATAAAGATATTTTAGTCCCTTACGAGAGTGGCATGACGGAGTGGCGTTACACTAAGGGCGGGCAAAAAGGGAAAACATTACCTAAAGGTAAAGTGCCAGATGATGTTATTGCTTTACCGAGCTTAAATGCTATGGCAAAAGAGCGGCTTGGTTACCCAACCCAGAAGCCCGAAAGTTTACTTGAGCATATTATCATAACAAGTAGTAAAGAAAATGATGTAGTACTTGATCCTTTTTGTGGATGTGGCACCGCCATGGCAGTTGCTAAAAAATTAAATAGGCGGTGGATAGGGATAGATATATCTCCTATGGCTATTGATTTAGTTAAGTATAGAAAACTTAAGGATAAGGATATTCCTGTAAATGGAATACCGACAGATATTAAAGGTGCGCAGCAGTTGGCGGTGGAGAAACCTTTTGATTTTGAGAAATGGGTTCTTACTAGATTAGACGGTTTTATGCCTAACAGGAAACAAACCGGAGATGGCGGTTTGGACGGCAGAGCCAAGATAGCCCATCCGAAAGCAGATGAGAGTGGACTGGCTATAGCTGAAGTGAAAGGAGGAGCTAATGTTGGGGTAGCACAGATACGTGCTTTTGCTGAAGTGATACAAAGAGAAGGCGCCCAATTAGGTGTTTTTATAACTCTACGAAAATTAAATGCTTCTGGGGCTATACGGCAGGTTTTAGCAAATATGAATAGTGAGCCAGTGACAATAGAATCAAAAGGTTATAGCCGCCTTCAGTTATATTCTATAGAAGAGTACTTTGATAGCCGCAAACCGAATTTGCCGCCAATGTTGGATCCTTATACAAGTCAAGAAATCCATCCCGAGTTGCTATAACCTAATTTACTGTCTTACCTAGTGTGGCACTCTCGGAGGCAGTTCTTGCATCCATCTACTTCCCAATTTGGATAAGCCCTCTTAGCTGCTTCCTTGGCGGCAGAGCAAATGTTATACACTCCTAATGGTATTGCATTTTGGGGTTCAGGGAAGGTCTTACATTCTTTAACATGTATCTCATGCTCTCCTGTTTTTTGGCGATTTCTGTTTATAAAGTACTCTCTTGGAGTTATGTTCATTGTAAATGATGGCATATTTTTTGATTTAAGTTATTCTCCATTGTACCTCAATGGTAAGGGCATTAATGAATGCTTAAAAATTCTATTAAAAGCTGGCCGCAATATTATCTATCCTATTAATATTGCCGCCAGGGCGCCACTACTTTCCTATCTGTATATAAATATGGGGACGAATTAAAATTAATCAAGTTAAAAAGCGACATTTATAAAAGATTTTTATTAATTGTATAATAGTTGTTATGGCAGAAAGTAAGAAAGTTAAGCAAGGGCAGATGGGTTGTGGGACATTTCTAGTCATTTCATTTGTTATAGGTGTGGTTATTTTTTGGTATGTAGAGCAAAATAGCCCATCTGGAACATCCTCAGTAAAAGCTAAGGGTACTGATCAAGTGATACAGGATAAACAATATGAAGATTATATTTCATGTACTATATCTATGGCAGTTGCCGTTGGAAATATTAGACAAAAATTCCCTAGTTGGGAATACACTGAAGTTTTCTTCAATCCTGATATAGAAGTATATCTTTATAAAATTGATGACAACCGTGGCACTCGCACTTTCTTTGGGTGTGAGCCAGGGGGACATGGAAAAGTTTGGATTTTAAAATAAACTAACTATAGGAACTATTAATATGAAAAATCACATTAAAGCTTTATGCTATTTACTAGCAATAGCCCTTTCATTAATCCTAATATCATTGCCTGCTATTGCATGTGATGTTTGGGTAAATGCATATACAAAGAGTGACGGTACTTATGTCCGAGGACATTGTAGGAGCCGCCCTGATAATCAGAAGTGGAATAACTATGGGCCATCCCGTAGCACGCCGCAGCTTACTAATCCTTATCTAAGAGATAATGATAGAGATGGTATTAGCAATCAATATGATTATGCCGATGATAATGACCGTGTTTTTGACAACTATGACCGCACTCAATATGGTGGTTATGGCCGCAGCCGGCCAAAGCAAGATTATAAGAATATCTATGACTATAAGGATCCTTATAGGTAAGTTTTTTATGTTTAATAATTATGGGCTAGCTATGAAAGGAGCCGTCTTGTTGGTTATCCTATCTATATCTGGATTATCTTATGGGCATGGTGGGGGATTAGCAGCCGATGGTTGCCATAATGAGAAAAGCACTGGCACTAGGCATTGCCATAAATCCAAGTCAAGTAGCACTCCAACCTACTCTCCAGCTCCTGTTACTAAGCCCAGCTCAAGTTCTGGTGGTGGTTGTGGTTCTTACGATAGAGAAGAATGGGGATATAAAGGTTTCAAGTTCTCTACAGACATAGGATTCTACTCAGGGCAGTCATGTAGCAGCATAGATTCTGATCATCTGGTTTCACTAAAAGATGCTCATGAGAGTGGCGGTTGTTATTGGGGTGGCTCGCAAAAAGTCCAATTTGCTAATGATGTTGATAACCTGGTGCCGTCTTGCGCAAGAATTAATAGGTCAAAGGGTGCTTCTTTACCTCATAGATTTATACGGCTGGCTGGCGATGGCAAGGGAGTAGATTTTCAGTTTACTGGAAGTCGCAAGTGCGCATACTTATCACGTTATGCGGCGGTAAAAAAGAAATACCAGCTTTCTTTCCGAGCAAATAATCTTTTTGCTTTCTCTTCTTGTGGGATTAGCTTCTAGATTAATCTAATAAATTAAAAGTTTTATGAAGCAGCTTGTTTTACCTACGGCAATTATATTGGCGGCACTTATGGCCATAGCGGCCTTGCCTATACCGTCTATTGAGTATTACGGGTTTTTAAAGTTTGTTACTTTGTTGGGCTCTGGAGTTATAATCTATTATTTTTATAGCATTAAAGAATATTTTTGGATTCCTTTCTTAATAATAGTGCTTATTCTATTTAACCCGGTCTCTCCTTTCCATCTTGGCAGAGAAGTTTGGGTATATGCTAATTTATTAGCATCTGGCTTTTTTGGCTTCATAAGCTACAAGCTTAAGAAGAAGTAAAAGAAGGTTACTTAATAAAGATATTATTAAGTAACCTTAGGTACTTAACCTAATTTACCTTCTTAGCCAGTATGGCACTCTGAAAGGCAGTAGGCGCAGCCATCTACTTTCCAATCCGGATGAGCCCTCTTGGCGGCTTGCTTAGCGGCAGTACAACTATTATGCACCCCCAATGATATAGCATTACCTGGTTGTGGGAAGTAACTACATCCTTTAACATGTATCTCATGCTCCCCTGTTGATTGAGCGTTTCTGTTTATAAAGTACTCTCTATTTATTGTCATAACTTATTTATAGGTTATTATCCATTGTTCCTCAATGGTAAGGGCATTAATGAATGCTTAAAAATTCTATTAAAAGCTGGCCGCAATATTATCTATCCTATTAATATTGCCGCCAGGGCACCACTACATTGCCTTCTATATATATATATGGGGCCGAATTAAAATTAATCAAGTTAAAAAAGCGACATTTATAAAAATATTTGAAAATAGTATAATAGTAGTTATGAGAATAACAGCTGCTTTCATTGACATATTAATCATAGTTGGTTACTCCAACTTATCCTATGGCCATGGCGGGCGGTTAGCAGCAGATGGTTGTAGGTTATTGGACGGTTAAAAACTATGGGTGAACACTCTACTGTTAAGGGGAATAATCAAGATAAAGATGTGGATAAGGCCGTAGATAAGGTGGTTGGGGATTTTATTAAAGAGCATGATTTGCCTGACGGGCAGATAACAAAACATACTGCTTCTTTTACTATTGATTTATTTTCTATAGGCCTAACGTTGTTTATTTTGCTGGGGCTTTTAACTCTTTACTTGCTTAGCTAATTTATTCTATAGAGTCAATCAAGGTTGGCTATTAAAATAGCTTAGCCGCCCTCCTCTACTTCAGGGAGAACTTTAAAATCTTCTGTGGGGTCTGGCCAACGGTGGCGCCCGAAGAATAAACCCGTTATTTGATTCTTATATCCTTTCTTTCTTAAAAAGTCAGATACTGCTCGGAAGTGGGCTCCCGTAGTAATAACATCATCACATACTACTAGATTTTGTATTCCAGAAAGGGTTTCTTTTTCTTGCCATACATAATTATTAGCAATGGCAATAGGGTTCCGTTCTCCTCCTTTATGAACGGGTTTAGTGCTTTCTTTAACAATTATAGGTGTTTTGATAGTTACTGGTTGAGTCATTATTTTATTAAGCTCGTCAAAAAGATCTTCAAACCGCCTGTCATAACTTGGATCATCTGGGTGCTTGGAGCTTGGCACGGCCATGAGGCAAAGAGAGCTTAAAAGCTTAGAATTATTATTCAGAAACATTTCTATATGCCAGGCAAATGCCTCTATGGCTTTATTACGATGCGTCCAATCTGATTTACCTTTCCTGTCTATGCCTTTCTTAAAGTTCTCTATCTTTTTGGACAACTCTCCTGCTTGTGGTAAGTTCCATTTGTAACGGTCGCCTAAGAAGCCGCAGTTGTCTTTAGTGTTTAGGTGCGAAGGCCTATCCTCATGTTGTTTTGAGATTGCTCGCCATTTCCATGGTGGTGGGTTATTCTTAGAATCTGTCATAATTATTTTTCAACAAGACGCTTGCTCCTATAAACTGGCGGCTCATTTGCTATTCTTTATAGGTTGTCTATTACGTCTGCTAGTTCTTTTACCACAATAGCTTTGCCTTTCTCCACCAGATCATGAGCCCATTCACTGGATGGGGCTTCTAAACAAGAGGATAGGATGAAGAGCTTTTTGCCTTGGGCTATTGCTTCACGTGCTTGTATGACAGTGCCACTCTTATTTTTTGCTTCTATAACGACAATCCCAGATGATAGAGATGCTATTAGCTTATTACGTTGGGGGAAGTAGCCGCTCCTAGCGGGGAAAGAGTCCACCTTGTTATACCTATAAAAAGGTACATGGCTAACTAATAAATGCTCCTGGGCTATTTTATCTTGTAGTTCTTTATTCTCTTTGGGATAATAGCAATCAATAGGAGTTCCTAATATGCCTATTGTATTTCCTTTGTTTTTGATGCTATGTAGATGAGCTGATGTATCAATCCCTTTAGCTAGCCCAGATACTACTGTATAGCCCTCCTCCACTAATCCTTTGGCTAAGTTTGCCGCACGGCTAATTCCTTCTTGGCTCGCATTTCTTGAGCCACTAATAGCAACTGACTTGCTTTCTAGTAAATCAATATTTCCACGGCAGTATAAAAACTTAAGTGGAGAGCCATTGCGCAATGGGGTTGGATATTCCAATTTATCATTTATATTAATCCTTACCTGATCCAGACGGGGTGTTACATAATTTTCTATTTTGAGCTTTAGCTCTTCATAAAAATCGCCGGCCTCTGGAGTTGTTTTTGCTATAGCCGCCGACGGCAAGGTATCTTCTGAAAAGAGTTTTGTTACTTTGCTTTGTGTCATGCCATGTTTTGCCCATAACATTTCATAAGCAAGAATCTCATTAAGTGTATCCTTGTGGATTTCTCTTTGTTGAATCATTTTGCAATACCTCTATTTTTAAAGATTATAACATAGGATTACTCCTGAATGAGTTTTTATTAATAAGTAAGCTTAATGGTGCTGGTAGCATTGATAGGAGTGATAGAATTTATATCATCGCTCTTATATGCTATAATTTTTTATATGACAAAAATGACAAAATTAATATTAATATTATTGGGGGTATTATGTATAGTCATTATTATTGGTAGTGCAACTACAACTTATACTCCAGCACCAGAACGGATACAAACTAAAGCAGTGCAGGAGAAGGTGTTTGATTCCTACTTTCTTTGTGTTACTACATATGCCGCAACTATTGATAAAATGAGAGAGCTGCCTCAATTTAAAAATGCTGAATTTATTTCAACCTTGACAGATAATTCTAATAAGTATTTTGCATACCTTATTCGTGAAAATGATGACTTGGATAAGAAATATTATTTCTCATGCACTCGTGAGAAGGGGAAGACCTGGATAACCTATAAATCCTAACCTAATGGCAGTAATGCTAATCATGCTCTCATGGGATTACTTCTGAATGAGCTTTTATTAAGTAAGTAGTATTAATAGCACTGATAGCATTAATATCACTGATAGCATTAATATCATTGATAGCATTAATATCATTGCTATTAAGTGTATAATCAATCTATGATTATTTCATTAGTAAGTCAAAAAGGTGGAGTTGGTAAATCTACAATAGCAACTAATCTTGCTGGCGGTTATGCCTGTAATGGGCTAAGTGTTATGCTAGTTGATGCCGACCCGCAGAAGACCTCTTATAGGTGGGCCAAAGACCGCAAAGAAGAGAAGTTGCCAGAAGTTGCCTCACGTCAAGCTAAAGGTGATATTGCTCCTATGCTATCTTCTTTTGCTCAAGATTATCAAATAGTATTAGCTGATACTCCTGGACGGGATTCCAAAGAGATGATTAGTGGTTTGTCTGTAGCAGATATTGCTATTATGCCTCTATACCCTTCTCAACCGGATATGGATACTATAGAAACCCTAGTTATTAATATAGCAGCCGCCAAAAAAGTAAACAGCAACTTGAAAGCATATATTCTATTGACAAGAGTAGCTACTCATCCCAAGAATACTGAAAAGGATGTGGCTCTGGATATTATCAAAGGCTACAAAACATTAGCAGCTGCTAAAACTCTCATACATGATCGCAAGGGCTACAGGGATGCAATAAGCGAAGGCAGATGTGTAATAGAGATAAAAGCGGGCAAAGCCCAACAAGAGATTATAAGCTTAGCAAAAGAGATACAATCATGGTAAAGAAAAGACAACCTACAGAAGACCTGACGGCGGCATTTGCCGCTCCTGAA
Source organism: Candidatus Portiera sp. (assembly GCA_015163845.1). Taxonomy (GTDB): domain Bacteria; phylum Pseudomonadota; class Gammaproteobacteria; order CBDBNL01; family JAAOII01; genus JAAOII01. Next base: position 5,148 of record JAAOII010000091.1, on the reverse strand, counting down.
GGAGAAACCGTAGCCACTAAAACTAGTGGTGACACCGCAATAGTTAAATCCGCCGAAAAAGAACGGCAAGCCCCTACTCCTAAAAGAGTTATGAAAGGTACTTACACTGCTGGTATATTTGTCCGTATGACACCAAAGCTCCATAAGCAGCTCAAGGATGAAGCATGGAAACGTAAGATGAGCTTAAACGACTTCATGCTTACTAAGTTATCTATTGATTGATAGCAATGATATTAATGCTATCAGTGATATTAATGCTATTAAAATCTAGAAAATTATGAAAAAAATTATTACTATATTATTGCTATTTCCTGTGTTTGCTAATGCAGCTGGTAAGTGGGACTTAACGTGCTACAAGGATGAACTTACAGAGGAAATCAAAATATCTGGAGCATCTCCTGCAGCTGAAGTTGTGATAAACCCTGGGAAACCTTATGATAATATGGTAACAGTTCTTTTTATGAATATATTACCTGATGGCAATTTGCAAGTTGGTATATCCGCTTCCAGTATAAACCTGGTTGGAGGGGAACATCGCAATGTCTACGATTTAATTAAGTTTGATACTTATAATTTACAGGGGAAGTTTAGTCCATCTGATAAACTTGAAACTTATCAAGTATCACATATGCAAACATCACCTAATCATCTTTTTTTCTCTGCAGAAAAAACCTATAACCTAATTCTCAATAATGACTCACTCCTTATTGATTTACCATATTATACGGGTAAGGGTAGATTCAGATATTCTTGGGATAAAGAGGACTTAGCCAATAAAATTAGCTCATTAAAGAAAACTTGTTTTACTAAATGGTATTTATGATATTAATGCTATTAATGATAGCAAAATACTATCTATATTTTAGTTTGCAGACAGCTCGCTTATAGGGGATATAATCGGACATAATGAACAAAAGCCATTAGACCAACCTTTAAGACCGCCTGAGGGCAAAACAACCCCTTTGTGGCCTTATCAAGAGTAGTTTAGCCTAACAGCGGGCATTAACTGAATCTAAGAAGAATATGATTTGCCAGAGATTAGAATCTCTTTTTGCTTCTTGGATTAATGCTCGGCGATTATAATCCGAGAGGCGGTAGTTGCCATCATAAGCATTGCCTTTGCTTATGGCTTCTTGATCATCACTATGTAGAGGACAATTATCTTCTCTAGTTAGCTTCCTTAACATAGATGACATATTCTTGACTGGTATATCTACTATGGTGCCATAGGCGTTTATAAAAATTGAGTTTCCCATAATAAGATTATACTTCTTATCAAGGTGTTTTTATTAAATTGATAATATCAGTGATATTAATGCTATCAATGATATTAATGATATTAATGATATTAATGCTATCAGTGATATTAATGCTATTAATGCTACTATTAATATCATTAGTCCAGAAGCCCTTAATTAATTTTTTCAATGTTATAATAATCTCATGGGTAATTTTGATAAGTATGGGCGAGGCGTTCAGAAGAGTAAAAAAGATCTTTCTTCTATACTTCTTACGGAGACGAAGTCATTCCCTTATGATAATGTCCTAGCTCTTTCTAGGCCTGAACTTACAGATGAAGAGCAGCAAACAATAAATACTTTTCTTCAATATACTAATCATATGGAGAACCCTGTTGAGATAACCGACAAGCTTAACCTAAACATCCGTCCCGGGATATTGTATGCAATTCCTTACAAGACCATGACGCAGCTTTTACCGCACCAGGTGCGCAATAAAGAAGAGATGGCGAAAGTGCTAGTTGGCTTACGTGATAAACCGATTAGTTATTCTATTAAAGATAAGAAAGGTAATGTAACCGCTTATGGGCAGACCTCCTGGCTTGCTGGCTTCAAAATAGATACTAAGACCTGGAATGTAAACTATGAGTTTTCTGCTTCTTTAATTGATCTGCTTATCTCTTGGCGGGCAAAATCCAATAAAGGTTTTACCTACAAACATATTAAGAATACTTATAAGCTCAAGAAGAGGGGGGCAATTCATCTTTATAACCGTCTTACTGCTTACAGAGGGCCAGCGGAAGCTGTAACTATCTCACGAGAAGATATCTATGGTATTCTCCAGCAAGAAGATAGTGCTTTATTTTCTCAGATTAACCGTAGGGTACTTAAGCCGGCTATTGATGAAATAAATAGGCATACTGATATTCTAGCGTCTTATGAACTTGTCAAGCGGAATGGTAAGATTGTTGATTCTATTGAGTTTGTTACCCATCGCAAAAGTAAGGCGCAGCTGAACCTAGCACTTGGTAATTAATCTCCCAAACTCATTATAAGAGGAGGGGACTATGTTATGCCACATATCACTGCAGATTTGCCACATATGATCCGTTTAAACCCAGTGGTTATAAAGGTTTCAAATTGCTTAAGCAACTTCTTACAAAGAATTGCTCTCATAATATGAGTGGGATTCTGCCACATACCAGTGTAAATTTGACACATATCAATGCAATTCTGCCACATATCGCTGTAAATTTGCCACATATAATCCGTTTAAACCCAGTATCTATAAGGGTTTCAAATTGCTTAAGCAATGCTTTAAGCAAAATTTTCATGTCTCTGGAGCTAATGGATCTTATTTCTTGGTGTAAATTTGCCACATATCAGTGTAAATTTGCCACATGTAATCCGTTTATTCTCAGTATCTATAAGGGTTTCAAATTCCTTAAGCAATTTCTTAAAAAGAATCGCTCTCATAATATGGGCATGATTTTGCCACATATCAATGCAGTTTTGCCACATATCGCTGTAAATTTGCCACATGTAATCCGTTTAGACCCAGTATCTATAAGGGTTTCAAATTGCTTAAAGAGATTTGGTTGGTGTAATTCTGCCACATATCAGTGTAATTCTGCCACATATCAATGCAATTCTGCCACATATCAGTGTAAATTTGTCACATGTATCTCTTTTAAACCTAAAGACTATAAGGGTTTCAATCTGCTTAAAATTTAAAAACTTAAAAATTAAAAACGCAAGACCTAAAAAATTATAATATTCTTTTCTTTATGGGGGCTCTGCCCCCAAGCCCCCGACCAGCCCCTGCTACTCACTATTAGTATATGATTATTAGCTAATCAAAGTTAATAATTTTCCGCCGCCGATTTTGGGGCGGGCGGAGCAGGGGCGGGCTGGCTTGGCTCCACGGGATTATGGCATAATAGTAATTATGAATACAGCAAAACAGGTGTGGAGTGCAATTGCCATTCTTTTCCTTATAGTGGTTTTTTCTTATGCTTCTCTTTATCCAGAGGAAATTGTAGATGCTACTCCTAAGGTAACAGAGGCAAATAAAAAAGTTGATTCTAGCGGTCCTGCTATCAGTAGGGATGTTTCAAATTTGTTCCGTATTGGGCTAGGAGCTTATCAAGATAAGGATTATGAAACAGCAATTTTTTTATTCCGTGAGGCGGGTGAAGGTGGCCATGTTGAGGCAAACTATCTTTTGGGTAAGATGTATGTTCAGGGCATAGGAGTTTCAAAAGATCCTATTGAGGCCTTTCAGTGGTTTCATAATGCAGCTGATGGAGGTGATGCTTCTTCACAAGCTATCTTAGGGGCAATGTATAAATTGGGTGAAGCAGTTGCGCAAGATGATAATAAAGCCGAGTGGTGGTTAAGGAAGGCGGCGGAGCAAGGTAATATTGAGGCAAAATATACTTTGAGTATTTGGGAAAGAGATGGAGGAATAGGAATTGATAATCCTGCATCCATAGAAGAGGAGAAAGACCTGTCTGCTACTGATTTGTCTTCTGCTAGCTATACAAAAAATGAACAACTGTCTGGTGCAGATTTATCTGCTAAGAGTTACACAAACGTTGAAGCTCTTAATAAAGTTGCTGATGGAATAATAGCTTTTTTCTCAGAGGATTATATATTGGCTTTCAGTATTTTTGAGCAAGCCCGGCAGCTTGATCCTTCTTATGTGGAACCGTACTTTTGGCTTGGCCGTATTAAAGCAGTGACAGGAGATCCTTATGGTGCTATTAAATATTATGATAAAGCAATAGAAATTAATCCAGATGATAGGGAACTTTATTTTGTCCGAGGCTACTCAAAAGAAAAGATAGGTGATGTGGAAGGCGGCAAGGCGGACAAACAGAAATATCTAAATCAATAGGGTGATATAATGTTATCAATGAACTACTACATAGATCTTAAAGCTAATGAAGATGGCAAGCATTTGATACATAGTAATGACTGTATTGAGCACTGCCCATCTTATAAAAAAATAGGTAAGAAAAAAAAATTAGGAGAGTATAAGGATAGAAAGAAAGCTAGAGCGGCAGCTCGCAAAGAATATCCTGACTTGGATCATCATGGTATTTTACTGAGTAACTTCAGTTTCTGTGAATCTGAAAGAAATGAAAATAATAAATAAGCGTCTCGGGTGGGCGGTTTTTTGGGTAGTTGTTTTTATAATGGTGGCTGCTATTCTGTCTAAAAATGATTCAGAATATGATAGCAAAGAGGAGCTGACTCCTCTAGAGAGATATAAGAAGTGTCTTGCAGGAGGGGATGGTAAGCATCGCAACTTGGAGAAAATGATTAAGAAGGGCATGCTAGATCCTAGTAGCTATAGGCTAATTAAAAATGAAGCTTATGTTGATTTCACTGCTTATATAAGATATGCTGCTCTTTCACGTAATGGCTTAACTGTCATAAAAGAGATAACCGTTCAGTCAGATCCCGATTGCAATATTCTAAGAATAATAAAAGAGAGATGAGCTAGGCGCCAGCAGCTAAGATGAAAAACCGGTGCTGGTGCCATGACTAATCCAGTTAAACTCTTTCCAGAAGCTTAAATTCTTATAAAAATATAACCCTCCAGCTCTCATAATTACTCCAATAATGGGTTATGTGAGTTTAAGCCCCTACCCCCTTATTTTATTGCCTTTGGGCAATTATCTCATCCTGACCACCCCCTCTCTACGATAGGAGGTGGTCAGGATAAGATTTAAAAAAATAATTAAGGGGGGGGTAGGGGTGTGTGTAGTGTGTGTAGAGAGGGGTGGGGGGTGGGTGGGGTAGGTGTGTGTAGTGTAGTGTGTGTGTAGTGTGTGTAGTGTGTGTGTAGTGTGTGTAGTGTGTGTGTAGTGTGTGTAGTGTGTGTGTAGTGTGTGTAGTGTGT
>JAAOII010000090.1 GCA_015163845.1 Candidatus Portiera sp. | reverse complement strand
GGTGTTGATAATTCTCATTCATAGTGGTGATATAGTAAAACACTCTTTCATTTTTAGTATACATTCTCTCCATACCAGAATGGATTATTACTGCTAATTCATAAGAGAAGGTTGGGTCATAAGAAATACAATTGGGGACTGTCCCAGCCATGATGTGACTATGCCCATCAAGATGTTGCAAGCCCTCTCCAGCAAGAGTAGTTCTACCTGAAGTTGCACCTATGAGAAATCCCTGTGCCTGCATGTCACCAGCTGCCCAAATAAAGTCGCCAACTCTTTGGAAACCAAACATTGAATAGAAAATATAAAAAGGCATCAAAGACAAAGAATTATTATAAGCAGAGGTGGCAGCAGCAATCCAAGTAGAGATGGAGCCGGCCTCATTAATACCCTCTTCCAAAATTTGTCCTTTGACATCTTCACGATAAGACATTATCTGATCAGCATCATGAGGAACATACTTTTGTCCAGCACTTGAATAGATGCCTAACTGACGGAATAAACCTTCCATACCAAAGGTGCGTGCCTCATCTGGCACTATGGGAACTATACGTTTACCAATCTCTTTGTCGCGGCACAAGGAAGATAGCATACGCACAAAAGACATGGTGCTGGAATATTCACGGTCGCCACTGGACTCCAACTGTCCTTTGAAAATGTCAAGTTTAGGGATTTTGAGCTTCTCTGTTTGATGATTTCTTTGTGGCAAGAATCCGCCCAATTTCTTTCGCCTTTCCTGCATATACTTGATTTCAGGGCTTTCCGGCGCAGGAGAATAATACTCCATTTTTTCTAATTGTTTATCAGTGAGAGGTATATTGAATCTATCACGGAACTTCTTGAGACCTTCCATGTCAAGTTTCTTAAGTGAATGGGCTATATTTTCTGCTTCACCTGGAGTTCCATAACCCTTGACCGACTTAGCTAGGATAACTGTTGGTTGTCCTTTATGCTTGATCGCACGGTCATAAGCAGCATACACCTTATCTATATCATGGCCACCACGATTGAGACGATAAATGTCTTCATCACTCATATCTTCAACCATCTTGGTAAGTTCTGGATAACGTCCGAAGAAGTTATCCCGAGTATATTTACCACCTTTGTTCTTGAAGTTTTGATATTCCCCATCAACAACCTCTTCCATATTCTTGGCTAACAAGCCATTAGAGTCCTTCTCAAATAAAGGATCCCAGCGACGTCCCCAGAGAACTTTTATCACATTCCATCCTGCACCACGAAAAACCCCTTCTAATTCTTGAATGATTTTGCCATTACCACGCACTGGACCATCCAGACGTTGTAGATTGCAATTCACCACAAATATTAAATTGTCTAATCCCTCTCGTCCAGCTAAAGCCAAGCTACCTAATGACTCTGGCTCATCGCTCTCTCCATCTCCCATGAAGCACCATACCTTACGGTCCTCCATCGCGTGAAGTTCACGCCTATCCAAATACTTCATTACATGTGCCTGATAAATTGCCTGCATAGGACCTAAGCCCATTGATACCGTAGGGAATTGCCAATAATCTGGCATCAACCATGGATGGGGATAAGATGATAGTGCTTTTTTATCCTTGAGTAATTTGGGTTTGCCCGCCTCATGGCGAAAGTTATTCATATGCTCTTCAGTTATACGTCCCTCTAAGAATGAGCGGGAATATATCCCAGGTGATGAATGGCCCTGGAAGAAAATCATATCACCGCCATTTGATATATTAGGTCCTTTGAAAAAATGATTGAAGCCAACCTCGTAGAGAGTTGCTATGGAGGAGAAAGTTGATATATGTCCGCCTATGCTTGAGTCCTTAATGTTGGCACGCATTACCATCATCATGGCATTCCACCTAATATAGGAGCGGATTTTCTTCTCTAATTTCAAGTCACCAGGATATTCTAGTTCTTGATCACGAGGTATTGTGTTTATATAAGGGGTGTTAACAGAGAAAGGTAATTCCACACCTTCCAAGCCAGCTTTACGCGCTATCGCATGTAGAAGCTCGCGCCCTTTCTCTTTGCCGCTAAAATTGCATACATCTTCAAATGCCTCAAGCCATTCTTGGACTTCCATGTCGGATATGTCTGAAGGATCAACTGAGTTTGTTAAGTTATCTAACCTGTCTTTATTCGTCATAATTTATTCTTATCTCTAAAGTTATTATACAATATTCCCAGTAATTATGAGATAGGATGAAAATTAAGGGGTATCCATTTTGCAATCTATACCGCGTTGCTTAAAGATTTTTTGCAGTTTGCCCAACACCTCATTGGGGAGTTGTGGTTGATCGGAACGTGCCACAACCTTGACAGAATAATGCGGCGGTCCACCTTCTAAACGTCGCGGATAACTACCAATCTCTAAATTATTTGTGGCGGACTCTTCCTCCTCCATCTTCTCTAAATCCTCGGCTATCCTACTTTCTCCCACATATACCAACATGGAGGATGAATGCATAACCCGCCCCTGTGGAACTTCAGTAAGAAGTGACTCAAGCATTGCCTGAAAAATATTCGGCACGCCAGCTAATACATAGACCTTGCCAATTTGAAAGCCCGGAGCAGCACTGATACTATTCTTTATCGGCACAGCATCCTGTGGCAGATATGCCATCTTCATAACATAGTCATTCATATAGGAAAGGTCTCTGCCCTCCACCTTATATCTGTCTTGCATCGTCTGTAGTGATTCTTGGTTTAGTTGCAACTCTTTGCCGAAGAACTTAGCAACTGTAGACGTGGTTATATCATCATGGGTGGGACCTATGCCACCACTGGTAAATACAAAATCATAGGCGTCAGTGAATTGTTTGAGTGCATCTATTATTGCAACTTCTTCGTCCCTCACCACACGTACTTCTCTGACTAAGATGCCTTTGGGATTAAGTTGGGCTATGAGTTCTGCTAAGTTCTTGTCCTTGGTGGAACCGTCCAAAATCTCATTGCCTATGATAAGGAAAGCCGCAGTTGTAAATTTATGTGCCATAAGACAATTATAGAATGTTTATAGGTATAAATACCCTTAAGTATATCATCTTTTAAGATGCCCATGTTGGGGCTCTTCACTATGACATGAGTGGCATAGTGCCTTTAAGTTGCTAGGTCTGTTATCATCCTTTACTCCATTGATATGATGACTATGTAATTCAAATTTATTTTGGGATAAATCTTTATTACATTTTTCACAGGTCCAACCTTTCTCTGCTTTATATTTCCTAGATATTTGATTCCAATCTTTTGTATAGGCCATGTTATATCCTTGATGGCTAGGTCGGAAAACTTCAGGATACGCTCCATTGCAAGAGTCAAAAAAAACTTCCATATTAAATTCTTCTACCGTAGGACTCTGATGTCCATGAAATCTATAGAAACCATATTCACCCAAACATTTCTTGCACACGTCTAAAATATCCTGTCCTCTATCTTCACCTGCTCGTGGAAAAAAAGGATATTCTATATCATATTTTGCTTTATATCTTGCTTCTCTCTGGTTCGCATGCATAGACATTTGAGTAGAGCAGTGCATAAAATGATACTTATATTTAGATTTAGTAACTCCTCCTTTTAGGAATGACTTGCGGAGGCGAGCACCCCATCCATACTCAGAAAACGATCTGTCAGGAATAAACAAAACAAAGGGGTTTCCTTCAGCATCTAGATAGGGAGATTTTTTTACCCAGGTGCTTTCCAATTGGATTAATTCTTCAGCAGTCATTAATTCTCCTGCTGTTAGTTTTTTAGTCAGCTCTATCAAATTAGCTGGTACTAGTTTGCTAATAGATTTAGTAGCTCCTATTTCTTTTAGAAAAGGCCATTCACCCGAACTCATATATGCTAGTTATCTTTATGAATTTCTTTTATCCTTTCAATTGCTTTCTGGACTTTTCGATAATCTTCAACCAATTTTTCTGATATGCCTCCTAGATTCTGGCTAAGGTTTTCTAAAGCTTTGTTATTGCTTTCTGTAATGCCTTCTTGAATCTTTCTTGGCACTCCTTCTAGTCGGTCACCAAACTGAATAAAGGCACCTGCAGCTTCTTTATTCTTATCCATAGCAGATTCTAAGTCATTCAAGGTATTATTTATCTTTCCAGATATTTCGTTGAATGCATCCGCATGCCCTTTAATGCTTCCCATCACGCCAGATACTTCTTGTATTGCCTTATTGGAGTTTTTTAGTGAATTATTCATTTGCTTGAGGTTGGTCTGAGTTTCTTCCACAATAATCTTATAATTCTCCTGCCAATCTACCAATGCTTTGACTGCTTCGTTTAACTGCTTAAAGTTTTCACCAAATTGCTCCTGTAGCTTGTTGTTAAAATCATTGATAACCTCTTTAAGTGCATTCATATTATTTTCTGCCATTTTTTCAGCGAAACTTTCAAATGACTTGTTTAGCTCTCCTTGCCCTTTAGTAATGTTTTTTAATTCATGAAGAATTTGATTATCAATATCCATATCTTCTGGCAACACTTCAATAGCGTTGTCCATTTTCCAAAAACCAGAAAACCAATTAGTTGATAATGCAACTAATATCCCCGCTATTGATGAAAAGAATGCTGGATATATTCCATTCAAAAGACCTAATATACTATCACGAATTTCTGTAGAGTCGCCTAACTTTAAATTAAATAATGCCAATACAAGTCCAACAAATGTTAAACCTATCCCCGATAAAGTTCCCATCGCCTCAATAAGTTCGCTAGATTTTTTCTTTCTATAATGGAGGCATATAGAAACCACAACCGCAGCAAAGAGAAACCCTGCTGCTAGATGATGAAGTCCTGTCCAAGGCGAAGATATTCCAAAACCCAAAGATATCAATGCTATTATTAAAAAATAACCCGATTTTTGAATTGCAGAAAGAGAGAAAATTTTCATTATTTATTTAGAGTGTTAATACTATATTCCTTTGATATGTGCTACTATATCCTCGCCGGCACTATGGATGATAATCTTAAATAAAACTCTTCTTGATTTATGACTAATCGGGTTCCCAGAAACTATAACAGGAATATATTCATCATCTATTGCTCTACCATAGCCAAAACCATTAGCACTCACCATATATTCTAAACGCTTCTGTCCAGATAAAGGTAAGGACTTAAAATAAGAAGTTTGCATTATGTAATCTAATATAGAACGAGCTCTATGTTGAGAAAGTTCAACAGTTCTAATATACGAATTATGGACTGGTGACTTCCTCGCAGTATGGCCTTCTATTTTAATCTCCTTGACAACATTACGATACTTATCTTTAGTAACTATAGAAAAATATACTGGTGCCCATTGATCTAGAATGTCCTCAAATTCTTGTTTAATTAAGTAGCTATCTTGTTCAAACAATACAACAGGATTCTCAAATGTAATTGTTAAATCATCCAACAAACGAATACCCCATTTATCATATTTGTTCTCTACAGATGCATTCAATTCTTTGTATAGATCCAATACCAAAATAGAAACTGGTACTAATATATCAGTTTTGTTATTATCAACCGATGGTATTTTTTCTTCTTCATCCTTTAGTGCAAAGAAAATAATTAGCAAAGCAAATAGTAATACCAAAGCTGCCATTACATCTGCATACGGAATCCAAATAGCTCTATTAGTTTTCACTGTTATTATTATTTTTATTATTCATTTTTATTAGTACTTCCCCCTTATGATTATTCGGTTGTTATTCTTCGTCCCTCACCACCCGCACTTCTCTGACTAAGATGCCTTTGGGATTAAGTTGGGCTATGAGTTCTGCTAAGTTCTTGTCCTTGGTGGAACCATCCAAAATCTCATTGCCTATGATAAGGAACGCCGCAGTTGTAAATTTATGTGCCATAAGATAATTATAGAACATTTGGGGGTAATGCCCTATAATGTTAGTGTTATGCAAGATATAGATTAACCGACGTCCAATTTCTATTAATGCTAGTGGTGCGGATGCTAACTCTGATATGTTAATTTTTGCAGTGGAGTCATCCTGTGATGAAACAGCCGTGGCTCTTTATAAGTCAGGGGTGCTAGCCCATAAAGTATATTCACAATTTGTAATCCATCAAAAGTATAAAGGGGTGGTTCCAGAACTAGCTGCTCGTAGCCACATAGAAAAACTCATTCCACTCACAGAAGAATGTCTGCAAGAGGCAGAGGTTAGCAAGAAAGCCATAGATGCAGTCGCCTATACCATGGGACCTGGGCTAATTCCTTGTCTAATGGCTGGTGCAGCTTATGCACGCTCTTTGGCTTATGGCTTGGAAGTTCCCGCACTTGGTATACATCACTTAGAGTCACACATATTATCTCCTTTACTCTCTGATGATAAACCAAGCTTCCCTTATGTTACGCTTTTAGTCAGTGGCGGCCATACGCAACTCTATGAGGTGTTGGACTATGGTGACTATCGCCTGCATGGACAGACCCGTGATGATGCCGCTGGTGAAGCATTTGACAAGACCGCGGTGCTATTGGGATTATCTTATCCAGGAGGAGCAGAATTAGAAAAGCTAGCTAAAAAAGGCGATCATAGCAGATTCAGTAGTAAACACAAACTAACCATGCCCATGGCAAATAGTGGAGATTATGATTTTAGTTTCAGCGGCATTAAGACCCAAGTTAGATATCTGGCAGCAAAGCTTGACTTGCAAAATGACAGAGAAGTTGCAGACCTAGCTGCTGCATTTCAGCATACCATTACCAAAGGACTCACAGATAAAACCCTAGCCCTAGCACAGGAAAAAGGCATAAAAAATATTGCCATAGTTGGAGGAGTAAGTGCCAATAGATATTTCAGGGATATGGCAAAGGCAAAATCATCCTCAAGAGGTATGAAAGTTTATTTTGCTCCGCTTGAATATGCGACGGACAATGCCGCCATGGTAGCACTAACCGCTAGTTATAGATTATCTAAGGGGCAAAAAGACAACTTAATCATCCAAGCCAAGCCACGACTTGGCATACCAGCTTAACTATCAGCTATATTAAGCCGTCTGTTGCAGACGGATGTGATGCAACATTACCGCACAGGCGGTGGAAACATTTAAACTATCAACTGCTGCAGAAATATTAATGCGACACACATAATCACTACGTTGAATTAATAAGCGACCCAAGCCCTTACCTTCACTCCCCATCAGTAGCACTAAAGGTCGTTGGCAATCAATATCATTAATCGTCTGCTCTCCCTGACCTGCTGCAGCTACCAGCCAGAATCCCTGATCTTGGAGTTGATGCAATGATCTTTCTAAATTGGATACTTTTATGAGAGGTAAGTGTTCTATCATACCAGCCGATGACTTAACACAGGCAGCATTCAACTCGGCTGAATTATTAGCCGCTAAGATTAATCCAGAACAGGAGAAAGCCACAGCACTACGAATACAGGCACCCATGTTCTGAGGGTCTGTGATTCCATCTAAAGCTAGATAGATAGGTGGTCTTGCTTTCTTGTTTGTCTTGGTGCTTGTGTTACTTATATTGCTTGGTGTTTGATCTGCTATGCTAGCTAAATCCTGAAATACCAAACTTGAACATTCAGCCGCACAGAATTGATGATTTGCACTGGGAAACTTGGCATCAAAGCGGGGCTTCTGCCAATAGTCCACCGCTAGAGAAGAAGTATTCATAGATGTCATGCGTTTGTCACCTTGCGCTAAAATTATTTTCTTGGCACGGCCACTCTTAATGGCGTTAGTAACCGGGTGGAATCCATATATAAGTTGCATCAGTAAGTAATTATATTGTTACGCGGTTTGGTACTTTTATTTAGATAATCTGTATTATAGTGCAGACCACGACTCTCTTTACGCATCCTTGCCGAGCGAATAATCAATTCAGCACAGGTAAGCAAATTGCGTAGTTCTAATAAATCGCGACTAACTCGGTAATTACTGTAGTATTCTCTGACTTCTTCCTTGAGTAATTGAACTCTCCTTAGAGCACGTTCTAATCTTTTATTAGTGCGTACTATGCCCACATAGTTCCACATGAAACGACGCAGTTCATCCCAATTATGACTGATGACTACATCCTCATCTGAGTTCACCACTCGACTTTCATCCCAAGGAGGTAAGGAATCTGGTTGTTTTATATTAGCTATATTTTGATGGATATGTTCGGCTGCAGAATGTGCCATAACTAGACACTCCAATAGAGAGTTACTTGCCAAACGGTTAGCTCCATGTAAACCGTTATGGGCTGTCTCACCCAAGGCATAGAGACCTTTGATGTCGGTAACTCCAGCAGTATCAGTAACCACTCCCCCACAAGTATAGTGGGCAGCTGGAATTACAGGTATGGGCTGGCGAGTTAAATCCATTCCTAAATCGCGACATTGTTTATAAGTGTTGGGAAATCTCTTCTTGATGAAAGCTGATGGTTTATGGCTGATGTCCAAGTAGACAAAATCTAAACCACGTTTTTTCATTATGAAATCAATGCCACGTGCCACCACATCTCTCGGTGCCAGCTCGGCACGTTTATCAAACTTATCCATGAACCTGCTACCATTTTTCAATACCAGCTTTGCTCCTTCACCTCTTAATGCTTCGCTAATTAAAAATGACTTAACCTGCGGATGATAGAGTTGGGTCGGATGAAACTGAGTAAACTCCATATTTGCCAAGCGGCAACCAGCACGAGCTGCCATGGCTATACCATCGCCTGTAGCACTTTGCGGACTGGTAGAATATTGATAAACCCAACTAGCACCTCCTGTCGCCAAAACATTACTCTTGCCGGCATAGGTTATGGTGCGGTTTTTCTTAATATCCAGAGCATAGCAACCAACACACTTACCACGTTTTACTATCAGATCAATGGCTAAATTGTTGGAGTGGATGGTAATATTCTTGGACTTTTTAATTGCATTAATCAAAGTGGTGGAAAGTGCTTTGCCAGTATGATCAGATGCATGGACTATGCGCCTAGTGGAATGTCCTCCTTCACGGCCCAAATCCGGCTGACCATCTGCTTTATTGCGAGTGACGGGGAAGTCCATATTCAATAATTCTTTAACAGCTGGAACACTATTGTCCACTATGAACTTAACAACTTTGGGGTTACACAAACCATCGCCAGCCACAAGAGTATCATTAATATGTTGAGCTGGAGAATCATCCACTGCAAATGGGACGGCTATTCCTCCTTGAGCCCAATAAGTTGCACTCTCCATTAATTCGCCTTTGCATAGAATACCAATCTTGTATCCTTGTGCTGCTAATCTCAAAGACAACTGCATGCCAGCAGCACCCATGCCGATTATCAAAACATCATATAGTTTCATAAGATCAATAGAACAACCGAAGTTGCTGGGAATATCCTATAATAAGAGAAAATCTATCTTGCGTTCGTCTGAATTAACTCTATCCACTTTCACTCGCACCTTATCACCTATGCTAAAAGTTCTTGCCTTCTTCATACCTTGTAGAGTTCTTTCATTAGTATTGTATCTGTAGTAATCATCTTTCAAGGACTTAGTTCGCACCATACCTTCTATGGGCAACTCGTCAATTCTCACGAAAAAGCCCCTCTCACTTATATGGACAATAATGCCATCATACTTACTCTTACCATGCTTCTCCAGATAATGACACTTAAGGGCATCCATTACCTGCCAAACTGACTTGTTAATGTTCCTTTCGGTCTGTGAACACCAATTACCGAGTTCTTGGATATCTTGAGCTGTATAGGGATAGTTGGTTTTGTTATCGCCATGTAATATGCACTTGATCGCCCTATGATTCAATAAATCAGCATAGCGTCTAATTGGAGAAGTGAAGTGGGTATAGCAGTCATAATTCAAACCGAAATGCCCTTCATTACGCGGTGTATAACTGGCTTGAGTCATTGATCTTAGAACTGCCATTTCTAACACCTCGGCTTCAGGGAAATCACGAACTTGTTCTAAAACTTTGCAGTAATCTTTGCTGCTAGGTGGATAGGGAGGAACTTTGATTTTATACTTCTTCAAAAAATATCTTAATTCATCCATCTTTTCTTTGTCTGGCGATGGATTAATTCTATAGCAAAATGGTAAGTCCTTGGACTTGATAAACAAAGCAGCACTGGTGTTGGCAAGTAGCATCGCCTCTTCTATCATCATATGGGCTATATTGCGAGAAGATTGATGAATTCTAGTTATTGCGCCGCTGTCGTCTAGCTCAATTTGCGTATCTTCTAAATGGGCAAAGTCCAATGCACCACGTTTTTTCCTCATTGTCAGAAGGACTTTTGTCATGGCGTGAAGTTCTCTGACGGAACTAGCTGCTTGCTCATCTGGAGTTATTTTACCTATGTTTCCTTTACATCCTCGCTCAACGAATTCACCAACATCTTCATAGATTAATCTGTGGCGTGATTTAATTAATGCTTCATAAAACTCTTTTTTAGTAGTTTCTCCTTGATTGTTAACCGTCATCTGGCAGACCAAAGCTAAACGATCTTCATTGGGATTTAATGAGCACAAGCCATTACTTAAATGTTCTGGGAGCATGGGTACCACTTGACTTGGGAAATATACTGATGAGGTGCGGGCACTCGCTTCTTTATCTAGCTCGCCGTCTATTACAACATAGTGAGACACATCAGCAATGGCAACCCAGAGTTGCCAATCATTACCTTCCTTTTTACAATAAATTGCATCATCAAAATCTTGAGCATCAGCACCATCAATTGTAACAAAAGGCAAATCAACTAAAGAACGTCTCTTATTACTTGTTGCCATGTTGGCACTTTCTGCTTCGGCTAAAGCAGCTTCACTAAACTTATTAGGTAAAGCAAACTCACTAATCGCCAAATCAATTTCATAACGAATATCAGCTCCTTCACCAAGATTTCTTATGACCTTACCACGCAAGGAGTCGTCTAACATCATATCCTTGTCGTCGAATAATTTAACTTCAACTATTGAGTTATTTTTTATATCACTCTGTTTATTTAATCCCTTCAACTGGATTGAGCGTGGAATTTTATGACTGCAAGGTGCTGCATAATCACGTCCATCACGTTTAAAGTAACGAGCAAAAATACTAGTGCGCGGACGATGAGTTACCTGGTTAATGCTTGCTGACTGCTTACCTCTTACGCGGTAATCCCTAGGAGTGAAAGATACTTCATCCTTGTCTAGGACTGCATTCATATCTTCAGGCAACAAAGCGAACTCTATGCCATCATTAAGATCCTCTATGAACCCATAGCCAGAAGCTAAACCTATTATCTTACCTTGGCGTGGCTTCTGTGAATGATGTGATCTAGCCGAGTTTCGGCTTGATCTTCTTGTATCTCTAGATTTAGTTCTGTTTGAAGACCTATTTGTATTTCTGGCTTTAGATTGAGTAGTAGATTTAGTAGGTTTAGACATTACTTAGCTCCCTCTTTTGTTGTATTTGTGTTGTAGTTTCAAGGCAACTTCAGTCATTGCCTGATTCTATTGGTAGGGATTGGGTATTACCCCATTCCATCCATGAACCATCATAGGTCTTGATGGTCATCCCAATATAAGCAGAAATTAGAAATGCCATTGCTGCACGACGATGGCCTTGGCAATAAGCAACCACTTCTTTATTATTGCCATCCAGAAAGTTATGGAGTATTTTTGTTAGTTCTTCTTTACTGAGTATTCTGCCCTTTTCATCAAGAAATGATTTCCAATCAAGATGCTGAGCCCCGGGAATGCGCCCTGCTCTTTCAGCATAGCATTCCTCGCCACTCCATTCTGGATAGCTACGAGCGTCCCATATAAACATATTTTGTTCAGGCAAAGATGCCTCTATTTGCTTTGCATCTGCCAAGAAGGATCCTACCCAAGATAAGTCCATAATTGTGGATGCTGCAGAGACCTTAGCATCAGTTCCTAGTTGATAACCACTTTCAAGCCAGGCACCGAGTCCGCCATTGAGCATAGAAAAATTACTCAAACCAGCCATAGATAAAGTCCAATATAAACGAGCCGCTTTCAAGCCAAACTCATCATCAAATGCTACTATATGCATGGAGTCCCTATAACCAACTTTTGCTAAGGACTGGGCAAACTTAGCGGCTGAGGGTAACTTATGGAGAAAAGGTTGAATCCCTGCGACTATGCTAGCATAGTCCATATATACAGCACCAGGAATAGTCCCCTGTTGATAAACCTCATGGGCTGACAGGTCAAGCAGGAGGAGTTCTTGATTATTCTCAGAGTCAATCAGTTGATTAAGTTCTGTAGCTGATATGATTAGTGGGTGCATTATGCTTTCTTCTTGTATTATAATAAGTGTTAATTACTATCATTATAACATTTTTTCATAAACTCAAATAACAGCACCTTTATCAAATAGATAATCAATATCTCATGGATTTTCAAGAACTAATTAGCCGCTTACAGGATTACTGGAAACGTCAAGGTTGCATAATATTTTCGCCTTTGGATATGCGAGTTGGCGCTGGGACATTTCATCCAGCCACCTTTCTAAATGCCTTGGGGCCAGAGCATCATAAAAGTGCTTATGTGCAGCCATCACGTCGCCCCACTGATGGACGTTATGGTAAGAATCCAAACCGCTTGCAACATTATTTTCAATTTCAGGTTATGCTCAAGCCAGCGCCAGATGATATAGTAGATTTATTCTTTAAGTCACTACTGCAGTTGGATCTTGACCCAAGTAAAAACGACTTGCGGCTGGTGGAAGATAACTGGGAGTCACCCACTTTGGGTGCCTGGGGGCTGGGCTGGGAGGTCTGGATAAACGGCATGGAAATAGCTCAATTCACTTATTTTCAACAAGTGGGCGGGCATGATTGTAAACCCATAAGTGGTGAATTAACCTATGGGCTGGAAAGAATTGCCATGTACTTACAGAAAGTCAATAATGTGCATGATTTGGTGTTGAACTCTAGCGAGTCCAGCGGTGAATCTAACACCACTACTAATAACCTCAAGTATGGCGACATATTCCTGCAAAATGAATATCAACAATCAACCTATAACTTTGAAAAAGCAGACATAGAATGGCTGCATAAGCAATTTCAGCAATGCTGTAAAGAGTCGCTGGAGTTAGCAAAGGACGCATTGCCTCTACCGGCTTATGAGCAAGCATTGGAAGCATCGCATATTTTTAATCTGTTAGATGCCCGCCAAGCAATATCTGTTAGTGAAAGACAAAAGTTTATTCTCAAGGTTAGAGAACTAACCTTTGCAGTTGCTAATTCTCATCTTGATATTAGATGTAAAGAGGGCTTCCCTCTGGCACCAGCCGATCAACGTGAAGAATTAGTTGCAGAATATCTTAAGAAAAAAGACGGCGATAAAAAAATTGATTTGAAAAAACCCGCCCAGAAAGAAAATGAGCAAAAATAATCAAACACCATCTGATACTGCAGATATCCTCATAGAAATAGGTTGCGAAGAATTGCCGGCTGCTGAACTCTATCAGTTGATTGATGACTTCGCCTCGCAAATTGAAGCAGATCTGGAAAAAGCCCAACTAACATTTAAGGAGATCAACAAATTTGCCACTCCAAGACGTTTGGCATTAGTCGTTCGTAAATTACAAACCAGTCAAAAAGACCGCGAAATAGATAGGCGTGGTCCAAGTGTAAAAGCCGCCTATCAGGAAGACGACAAAAGTAAACCGACACAGGCAGCCATTGGATTTGCTCAAAGTTGCGGGATTGAAGTTGAAAAACTCACTAGTATTAGCACTGACAAAGGCGAATATTTAAGTGCCAAGGTTACCATTAACGGTCTTCATATTAACCAGCTGCTTCCATCAATGCTGAATAGTATTATTCCTAAATTAACGACGGGTAGGACTATGCGATGGGATGACACTTTAATCAATGCAACTAGCTCAACTAATTTCGTCAGACCAGTTAGATGGTTGTTGGCATTAGTTGATCAGCAGATATTAGAATGGGAAATGTTTGGCTTGCGGGCAGGCAATGAATCTTACGGGCATAGATTCATGAATGAATATTCTGGCGACAAGCCCATCAAGATTAAACATGCGGATGATTATGAGGATGTTCTGCTCAAGCAAGGTAATGTGATAGCCGATATAGCAAAACGCAAAGAGATGATTAGCCAGTCCGTTGAAGGTCTAAGCAAAAAAGCTGGCTACTCAGTGAGTGAAAAGTTTACTGATGATTTGCTGGATGAGTTAGCCGCCATCACCGAATTCCCAGTGGGCTACCTAGGCGAGTTTGATAAAGAATATCTCAAATTACCTAATGAGGTTTTGGAGAGCGTATTAATCAAGAGTCAACGTTACATACCGCTGATGGATGCTAGTGTAGATGCTAGTGTAGATATCAGCGCCAAGATGTCGCCAAAATTCATATTCATTGCTAATATTGACAGTAAAGATGCACAACTATTGATTGAGGGTAATCAAGCAGTGGTTAGGCCGCGTTTAGCTGATGCAAGTTTCTTTTATCAGCAGGACTTATCTAAAACCTTAGAGAGTAGATTGGAGCAGTTGGAGAAGGTAACCTTTGTTCAACAACTTGGGAGCGTAGAAAACAAAGCATATTG
>JAAOII010000089.1 GCA_015163845.1 Candidatus Portiera sp. | reverse complement strand
TAATACGCTTAGGAGGCACTGGTTCCTTTTTGGTAACCAGAATGGTAGGAGGTTTTGTTGGTAGAGTTGAAGATGTCACAATAACTAACTCGTTTAGTAATACCGGCACTATTAAAACTGACAATTATGTAGCATATGGCGATAATTTTGGTGGCTTTATCGGTTTGTCTAGCGGAGAATCTATGATTGACAACTCATATGCGGTGAATGATATTATTCAGGGTGGAAGAACTGGATATACACCTGCTTCTGGCTACGAAACCGCAAATAGATATGGTGGGATTGTTGGGCACATTACGCATGATAGATATAGAATTAGATCATCTTATTGGGATTCTAAATCAGTAGATTTCCTAGAGGGACACCTCCCTTCTCTTGGCAGCAGCATCAATGACATTGGTAATGCTAGAACAACCTCAAAGCTTCAAAGCGATATTGAATTTACTGGTCTTTATAGTAACTGGGCTGATTTTTGGTGTAGTCCTGAAACTGGCGACCTAGTTAATCAAGAGAGCCAACCAGATGGTTATATTAGGTTATGGGATTTAGGACAGGCCGATGAATATCCACTGCTTAACTGTGGGCCACGCAGTGTTGCTGAGCAGAGAGTAATTGAAAGGGTTTTAATTGCTAATGATTATGATAGGGATGGCATTAGCAAGGACGATGATGTGGACGATGATGGCGATGGATTGATAGAGATTGCCACAGCTAGTCAACTTATTTCCATGAGTAGAGATTTGGCAGGTTCTAGCTTAGCTGGTTCCACTACTGGTTGTCGCAAAGGGCTGCCAACTCAAGTGTGTGATGGTTATGAATTAGTGGCTGATATAGACCTTTCTGGAATCAATTGGAATCCCATAAGTGCTTGTAATGAGGCTGGGTTTGTTAGCTTAAGTTCGTGCAACCAATTCACTGGTAAATTTGATGGCAATGGACATAGCATAAAGAACATGAATATTGAAGCTGTAGCCGCAAATGCTAGAAAGAGCTGGGGTTTATTTGATTATTTAGTTGGAGCGGAGATTAAGAACCTCAACATAGAAAATGCAAATATAGATTTAGGCCTTACCGCCTATAGAAGGGCTGGGATATTAGCTGGCAGGATTTCAGGAGGAAGCATCCGTAATGTTCATATAAATGGTGGTTCTATCAGACAAAGTGCAGGTGCCGCTTATCTATTAGAAAGAATAGAAGCTGGCGGCATGATTGGTTTATGTGATAGTGGAGCTACGATGGAGGGTGTCTCTGCTAGATTGTCTTTAATAGATGTTACTGGGAGTAATGCAGGTGGTCTAGTTGGGACCTGCATATCTTCAGAGATTCGCGGGGCATTTACTCAAATAGGTGTTATCAATTTAAGGGCTCGTATTGGGGTGCGTCCTCGAGAAACGGGTGTTGGTGGTCTAGCCGGTTCATTAGGGGGTGAAGAAATGTTTGTAGAAGGTGCATATAGCCATACTCACTCCTTGAGAAGTGATATCTTAAGATATGGTGCTCGTGTTGGTGGTTTAATAGGTCGTGCTGGAGACAGGCAAGGAATAAAGAATTCTTATGCTGTAGCTAAGGAGATTATTGTTGGTCCTGAAAATGATATTACTTATGGAGGGCAGTGGCATGTTGGGGGTGGAGGCCTTATTGGGGTGGATTCAGCGGTACAGAATTCTTATTGGGATAATAAATTAGTCGCCTATCGGGAACCAAGAAGGCCTTGGGAACCAAATATTCCTTTGACTCCAAGTGCGTCTGGTTCAACCAGTAATTACTTCCGTGGATTTGCGAATCATGGCACAG
>JAAOII010000088.1 GCA_015163845.1 Candidatus Portiera sp. | reverse complement strand
TTCTTGGAGCCATTAGAACTAAAATATCAGAAGAAAAATCACTCCTCAAAGGTGCATGGGAACCACTATGGGTTACCGAGTTCCCAATGTTTGAAGAAACCGATAAGGGTGGCATAACTCCACTCCATCATCCTTTTACTGCCCCCATTAATACCTCTGGGAATATTTCTGAGAGTGTCTCTGGGGATGACATCAACTCAGCCAATCCTTTAGAAATGACCTCACGGGCTTATGACATGGTTATCAATGGCACTGAGTTGGGTGGCGGTTCTATCCGCATACACGATGCGGAGCAGCAGGAGGCGATATTCAAGATTCTTAATATTGAAGATTATGCCAGCAAGTTTGGCTTTTTATTGCGCGCACTAAAGGCCGGTGCTCCACCTCATGGTGGTATGGCATTTGGTTTGGATCGGCTAATGATGTTAATAACTGGCAGTGAAAGTATTCGTGATCATATTGCTTTTCCTAAAACCCAGTCAGCTACTTGTTTACTAACCAACGCCCCGAGTGAAGTTGCTCCGGCAAACTTAAGAGAGTTAGGCATCAAGGTTATCAGCCAAGAAAAGCCGGCAAAATAAAAGCAAGAACAGCAATAAGACCAGAGCACAAACAAATATACAAGGTAGAATGAATGGCAGGGCATAGTAAATGGGCTAATATCAAGCACCGCAAATCAAGACAAGATGCTAAGCGGGGCAAAGAGTTCACTAAAGCGATTCGCGAAATTACTGCAGCTGCTAAGACGTCTGGAGAAGATAGCCCACGCTTGCGACAAGCAATAGAACAGGCATTATCAATTAACATGACCAGAGTGAGCATAGATAAGGCAGTTAAGCGTGCTACTGGTAGTGAAGAAGGAGAAGATTATCAAGAAGTGATTTATGAGGGCTATGGACCTAAAGGGAGTGCAGTATACTTGGAGTGCTTAACGGATAATAAGAACCGCAGTGTAGCAGAAATTCGCCATACATTAACTCGTTGTGGTGGAAACCTTGGTGCGAGTGGTTGTGCCGCTCATTTATTTGATAAGGTCGGCATGGTTGAAGTCAAGGGAATAAAAGATGAGGATAAATTATTTATGGACGCAGTAGATGCTGGTGCAACTGAACTAGAAAATGCTGGAGATGATACTGATGGAGAGGACGGATCATCCATCTATTACTTGCAATCATCGCCGAGCGACTTACAAAACCTGCGTGCTGCCTTGGAGAAGAAGGACTATGAAATTGGTAGTTCTCAAGTTACTATGTTGGCACACACCAATGTTGAGCTAACTGAAGATGGTTTAGAGAAGATGCAGAAGCTAATTGATGCCTTGGAAGATTTGGATGATGTGCAAAATGTCTATTGTAATGTTGCGCTTGAAAGCTAATGAATGTTTTATGATCAATGGCTCAACTATCCAACTACCCAGCTATCTAGAACCTAGATGATAATAATTGGTTTTGACCCTGGAATCAATAAGACCGGCTTTGGTGTTATTGATGCCTCCAGCAATAACCCTCAATATGTCGTAAGTGGTATTATTGAAAAACAAAAACTCACTAAAACTAATTCTGGTGGCGATAACAATCATAAACATCTAGCTCATATTAGAGAGCAGGTAGAGAAGCTACTCAATGATTACAAACCCCAATATTGTGCGGTTGAGCAGGTATTTGGCGGACCTTACATTCAGTCGCATATTACCTTAGCAATGGCACGCGGAGTCATTCTCAGTGCAATAGGTAGCGGAATAGGCGGCGGAATAGATAACTCAGATATAGGTTTAGCTAGCTATTCCACAACTTCAGTAAAGAAAACAATTGCAGGTAATGGCAAAGCCACCAAAGAAGAAGTGAACATAATGATGAAGAGGCACTTGAAGCTGACTGGCATAATTAGCGAAGATGCCTCTGATGCCTTAGCTGTTTGCCTGTGCCTTTTCTATAACCTCAAAAGATAGCTAAGATAATCAATGCGGATTAGGCAGAGTTTCAGATAGATATTGCTCTCCATTGTGAGTTTTAATGCAAAAGGAGATTACACCTAAGCAAGCATAAATTGTAGTATAATGTAATATCAAAGAGGCATAAATTATGAATAAATTAGAACCAATAACTCTAAAGGGAGCAGACAAATATA
>JAAOII010000087.1 GCA_015163845.1 Candidatus Portiera sp. | reverse complement strand
TAAAGGGGGAGTAGCTGAGTGGGTCAGCAATAGAGAATAGCTCTCAAATATTAGAAGTCACATCATTGCCATGTTGCCTATTCTATTATTGCCATTATTGTCTATTATGGCTTTGCATGGCTGGGGGCATGTTCATGACTCCATATAGCTCCATGCTGGCTATATGACTAATCTTTAAGTTCCCTTTTTGAGTTCAAGCACACTACCCGAGGATGAAAGTTTACGCAATAGCTCATAGGCCTCTAGTAATTGTGGGTCTCTCTCAAGAATTGCTTGTGCGTCTTTGGAAAAGCTTCCCCGCTTAACTTGTGCTTGATGTGCCTTCAGGTCTGCTGCTTTACCCTTTTCACTCAAGTCCCTCCTTTCAATGACTATATCTGGATAAATACCTATGCCATCAATTATCGTCCCGTCTGGTGTCATATAGCGGGCAGTAGTTATTTTTATTGCAGCATTGGGACTTAACTCCACTATGCTCTGAACTGTTCCCTTGCCATAACTCTTGGTGCCTACTATCACACCCCTGTCATGTCCCTGTATAGCACCAGCAACTATCTCTGAAGCAGATGCTGAACCACCGTTAATCAATATCACTAATGGCAGACCTTTGATCAAATCTTGACCATTAGCATTTGCAACATATTTAGAGTTTGCAGTGCGCCCAGCAGTGGACACTATTACGCCATTTTTAATAAATATATTAGAAACACCAACAGCTGCAGAAAGTAAGCCCCCAGGATTATTGCGTAAATCTAAAATCACTCCTCGCAGATTTTTATTGCGTAGTTGGCCACGTAATAACTTAGCATAATCCTTGGTAGTCGCCTCTTGGAAACTGCTAATCCTAGTATAAACATAGCCATCTCTAAATTGTTTTAATACCACGCTCTTAAGTCGAATAACCTCTCTGACTAGAGTGAACTTTAGCAGATTTTTTTCACCCTCTCTTTGTATTCCCAAAACAATCTTGCTACCGGGTTTACCACGCATTTTATCAACTGCCTGTCCCAAGTCCAATCCAGCAGTAGGAGCACCATCAATGCTAATAATTCTATCCAATGACTGAATTCCTGCTTTTGCCGCTGGAGTATCATCAATTGGAGATATTACTTTAACTGCATTATCCTCATAGGAAACTTGGATACCTAGACCACCAAATTTACCTTGGGTCCTTATCTTCAAGGTTTCTTTTTGTCGCTTATCTAAATATACTGAATGTTGATCTAAATCCTTAAGCATTCCGCGAATAGCGTCACGAATAAGCTCTGCCTCATCTGTCTCCTCAACATAGTTGCTTTGAATTAATTCAAGGGCTTTAGCGAACTCCTTTATCTCTTCCAAAGGCAAACTGGAACGTTTAGCCGCATTAGAAGGCAGGAGAATTACAAAACTTAAAAGTAGTGCTAGTGAAAAGTTGCGTATCATTTTAGTCATAAGTTGTCAGTTAGATTTTTAATTTGTATAGGGTAGCAAAGGTATTCCGTTCAACCAATTCAAAAAGATTTTTATCATAATTATTAAAGAAGAACATTTGGATGAAGTTTGCCCTAAACGCCTCAGGTGACATCAAATACACTATGCCGTAATATCCTGAAAGAATGACATAATAATAACCTAAGCTATTAACTGGTGTGGCGATCATATTAGATGATCCATCCTGAGTAACCTGGTGAGTGTATACAGTATTCACCTTGCCGATCGCCTCCCCTCTCTGAATGATCACTCCTTTCTTAAGGTCTACGACTGTATTATTAGGCAATAGAATTCTTTCTTTTTCACGATCTACTCGGTAGTTCCTCGTAGTAATCAGAGGGGCTCTACGCAATTTACCTGTAGCCAAACTTAAATCACTAAAATAACGCACCACACCATAGATAGGCAACATTTGATAGGGCACATAAAAATAGATCTCACGGGTCTTCTCTCTTTGCAGCTCATAAGTTGGCGATGCCATACTATTGATAAACTCTTCGGGGTTGAAACCCTCACGACGCGAACCTAAAATTTTACTAATAGCAGTACCACCGCCCTCCTCATATCCCTCAACACTCTCTCTGATAAGGTTAGCTGCGAGGCGGGGAGAGGTTGAAGAAAAAGCTTTGGAAACCACATAATTATCATTATGATGCTTGGCTCCATTAATTAAATTTTTCATATCAGAATAAAAGCTCATTACATAACCATAATCCCACCAAGAAATAAGATAATCGGAGGAATCTGTTTTTGCATCCAAACGCTTCAGCATTTGGACTTGAGGTAACTGGGCAACACTACGAGGATTATAGTTATAGGCAAGACGCCAGCCAGGGTAGATTACCACTGCAACCAAAATAGCTGCCAAAACAAAATTTAAATACTTAACCCGATTAACATACTTAAACGAGCATAGATAACGCGATATCAATAGTACTAAATAGCTACTACCGAGTGCTACTATCGGGGTCAGATATAGACCAAACCTTATTCCGCCTTCCAATGCAAATAGCCCTATCCCTAGAAAAAATCCTCCTATAGCTAAGGCGGGATAACGCACCAGTGCTAAGATTGCCCCAAAAATTCCCAGCCAAAACAAATAGATATAACCTGATACCTCGCGTGACAAACCAAACAAATCAATAGATCTCGCTTCAACTATAGTTCCTGATACTTGGTAAAAGTTCCAACCCTTGGATGCAAAGCCACCGCCACTTACACCACGCCCTGTAGAGCCATACAACCCAGCATAGTAAACAACACTATCATATAGAGCTGATTGCCAGAAAGTATAGAATATGGCAATTGCTGCCACTGCTTGCCATATTCTCAAATTAATCGGCGGAGCATATTTCTCAATTAAATACAAGACAGTAAATGCACCAAGATTCCAAACAATATGCATGGGCCATTTGATATCCCCCAGTAAAGGAACGCATAATAGCAATATATGGCAATATATTTTAGGATTTCTAAAGTGAGCTATGATATATCCCCCGGCAAATGCTATATACATTAATTCAGCAATCTGCGGTTTATCCAACCATTTAGACAGATAAACCATGATACCTACCCATAGTATTTGTAGTAATCCAGGATTCTTAATAGCATAGATGCCTAAAGCAACTATAATAGCTGGTGCCATCAAAGAGAACAGGTCTGTGTCAAAATAAGCAAACGATGTGCGTTTAAGATATGGTAGAGAAATAGTCCCAATTAATGCAGCAAAAAAGCCCATTATGCTACTGCCCAAAAGACGACCTGTATAGAATAATGGCACTGCTAATAAGGGCGGGAATATCATCGGCATAAATACTGCTACCTGCTCAAGATTAAAAGGTGTTATCTTAACCAAGAATAATGTGATTGCCGTCAAGGCACCATGAGATCCGCTTTGCCACAAATTCACATTAGCGCGAGAGAAGTCCTGCTTAAGATGGCTGTTCACATAGTCAGCAAATAGATAGCCATCTTCCGTGCTAATCATCGGCACTCCATTCAGGAGAACACTCGGCACATCCAATGCATTCCATAGGTAAAACGAGCGACATAACAC
>JAAOII010000086.1 GCA_015163845.1 Candidatus Portiera sp. | reverse complement strand
GGCATATAGGGGTAATGATCCATATCTATCAAGCATTTGTTTTTTGATATTCTCCACTGCTTCCCGATTACCAGTTGCCAGTTGCTTATATATTCTCACTCTCTCCATTAGGTCTTCAATATAATCATCTGGAATGAAAGCACTCACAGCCAAGTCCAAATCACATGTCATGGTTGTAGAAGTTGTAGGAGTTGCTTTGTCATTTTTATTGCTAGCAGAAGATAAGGATAACACTGCTTCATTGAGCATCTGAGTGTATAATTCCAAACCAAGTTTCTGCATAAAGCCACTCTGTTCGGCACCTAACATCTCGCCAGCACCTCTTAGTTCTAAATCATAAGTAGCCAAATTAAAGCCCGAACCTAAATCAGAATTATCTTTAATTGCATGGATTCTTTTTAAAGCACGTTTATTAGATATACCTTCATAAGAAGTCAGCAGATAAGCAAATGCCTGACGTTTGCGGCGACCAACTCTGCCACGCAACTGATGTAATTGTGATAAGCCAAATAACTCTGGTTCGTCAATGATAATAGTATTGGCATTCGGTGCATCCAGACCATTCTCTATGATGCTGGTACACACCAGAATGGATATTTGTCTATGATAAAAACCACGCAAAATCTCTTCTAACTTTTGCTTATCAAGTTGCCCATGGATAACCTCTATGGAAGCATCTGGAAACATTTCTTGTAAATATTCACGTTTACTCTCGGCATAGTTTACATGGTTGAATACGTAATAAACTTGGCCATCTCGCATAAGTTCACGTTGAATTGCTTCTTTGACTAGGGCATCATCATAACCTCCAGTATAGGTTTTGATCGGCAGCCGCCCAGGTGGTGGGTTAGCTAACAAAGAAATATCTCTGAGACCAGATAATGCAAAATTAAGGGTGCGGGGAATTGGCGTAGCACTCAAAGAGATAATATCAACTTGCGGGTGGAGCGACTTCAATTTCTCCTTTTGCTTCACCCCAAACCTATGCTCCTCGTCAATGATGACCAAACCAAGTTTAGCAAACTTCACCGACTTGCCCAACAATGCATGGGTGCCTATGATTATATCAATCTTGCCAGAGTCAAGTTTGGATAAAATATCTGAGCTGCTGCCACTCAAACGACTTAGCCCTTCTATGACAAAAGGAGTAGTAGCAAATCTATCACGGAAGCTATTAATATGTTGGGATGCCAAAACAGTAGTCGGTGTCAAAATGGCAACTTGATAGCCAGATGTCACAGCTAGGTAAACCGCCCTTATTGCCACTTCTGTCTTGCCGAAACCCACATCACCACAAATCAATCTATCGCTCTTTTTGGATGAGGTCATGTCCTCTATGATATCTGCTATGGCACGGCTTTGCCCCAACGTCTCTTCATAAGGGAATCCAAGAGAAAACTCCTCGTAACCTTTATCTGGTTTAGAAAATACCAAGCCCTTTTGCTGTTCCCTCTCGGCATAAATCTTGAGTAAAGATGCAGCAGTATCTTCTATCTTACTTAATGCCTTACGCCGACGATTGCCCCATTGCTTGCCACCAAGTTTATCCAATGGATGTTCGGCTCCTGGCAAAGCAGAATAGCTAGACAAAAAATGTAGATTATGCACAGGTAAATAAAGTTTAGTTGACTCTGCATATTCTATGACTATGAAGTCGCCACTATAGTCGCCATAACTACGATTCTCTAAGGATAAAAAACGCCCTACACCAAACTCCTTATGTACCACTAATTCCCCTGGTGTAAAAGTTCCTTTATCAGCTAAGGACAAAATGGAAGAATCTTCGGGACTAGCTATTGTCGTGTCAATTACGACATTGCCAAATAGCTCTGTCTCACATAGCATGGCCCAATTCTTGGCAATCAGTCCGTGATTAATATTTCCCTTAGCCATATAAATATTTTGCTTAGAAGATGTGCTACTAGAAGCATCCTGAAACTCTGCCCAACTATTAATCTCTTGATAATCTAAGGATGCAAGTTTTAGCCAATCCTTCAAAAGTTCATAGCGTTTAGCAGAAGTCAAACATAAAAGTATTTTTTTATCATAGCCATCAACAAACTTACTAAACTTATTTAGTATTTCTGATCTATCTGAATGACCAATGTCAATAGAAACATCATAAATATCTGCAGGTGAGGATTCTGTTTGTGGCACATATAGATTATTTTTTGCACTTAAGATTGATTCAAGTTGTTCCTCATCCAAGAATAAACTTGATGGCGGCATGAGCACTGCTTCTTCGCCGCCCAAATCCTGCCAACGACTTTTTGCCTCTGATAATAATATTCCTGCTTGAGTTTTAATTTGAGGGGGATATAAGATATCATAGCCCTTAGTAGTTGCTCCTGAATCTGTATCCTCACCACTTAAGTAATCAAAAACACAACCAAGAGAAGCATCAAAAAATAATGGTAAGAATGACTCTATGCCAGCTGGAATAATGCCTCTTTTTAAATCATAATACACTGGATGCCTCCTCGCTGCACCACTGAAGTTGGATTGCCAAGCATCAATAAACTTAGCCACGGAATCCTCATGGACGGGAAACTCAGTGGATGGCAATATCTTTATGTGCTCAAGTTGTTCTATGCTTGTTTGATCCTTAACGTTAAAACTACGTAACGACTCAATGTTATCGTCTAACCACTCCAAACGATAGGGGCAATCGGCGGCGGCTGGAAAGACATCAACTATGGCTCCCCTGACAGCCATATCACCTGGTTGAGCAACATGGTTACATTGGTTATAACCACTATTCATCAAGTTGCTAATAAACTCGCTCCGATTAATTTCCTGCCCGCGTTGAACATTTAAACCCTGCCCGATGAAGTAGGAAGGCGGCGGTGTTAGACGTAATAAGCTACCTATTGATACTACAGCAACTTTATAATTTCCATTCAGCAATTTATAGAAAGCATTTATTCGTTTGGAGGTGGTATGTGGATCTGGAGAAAAAGAGTCATATGCCAAGACCTGATTGTCAGGTATTAGTAGAATATCATCCTTATGCTGCATTGACTTGTCGCCAAGAAAAAAGTTCATTTGACGTAATAACTCATGACTCCGCCCTACACCATCAGCAATTACTAAGAGCTTTCTCTGTCTAGGTATTAGACCCGGCTCTAAATTAGCGCCTAAATTAGTTTCTAAATTAGTTTCTGGGTTAAGCTCTAGTCCATCATCCTGCTGATTGTTTTCCAACCAGTTTAATGCTTGGTATGCCAATTCACAACTTAAATGATTTTCCATTTATTCTCTGAAATTTCCAAAAATTCTATGCGGTCTTTATGAATATTGATGCAACTTCATAATCAACGAATTAATAGTTGAGTAATCAGCGGCTAATAACGCCCTAGTTTACTAAAGATTCTAATCGCTTGATAAAAGATGGTTTATCAAAGTTACCAATCAAGGTAAGTTCTTCTCTGTATTTACCCTCAGCGTCCACGAAGATAATTGTTGGAGGCCCTATAATAGCAAAATACTCTGTCATCAACCGCGTGTCTTCTGACGCCTTGGTAATATCCAACTTAGTAAAATTAATTTCTGATAATTTCTGCTGGACTTCATCATCACCAAATACTACCCACTCCAATTCACGGCAAGAAATACACCAGTCGGCATAATAATAAAGTAGCTGTGGTGTGTTTGTAGTGGCAGAGGTCTTGAGCAACTCTTGCATAGAGTCATAGTTATCAACCACTTGAAATTCCAACTTTTCTTGCTGGTTAGTATAGTTGATGTAGAATACCCCCGCAATTAGAGCTAATAAAATAACTCCTATTGCAGCCGTCTTAGAAGCAACACGTGAAGTAACCTGGGCTTTGACCCAACGCCTGAGTAAACTAACAACTAATAGATAAAGCATTGCAGCCAGAACTAATATATAACCAAATACTTCTATATAAGAGGGTAACAAAGGTGAGATAATGAAAACCGCTAATCCAAGCAATATCAGTCCTAATATATTGCGGAATACTTCCAACCAAGGTCCGCTAGATGGCATAAACTGTCCCAGCCCAGCGGCAAATAACAATAATGGTAAACCCATGCCCCAACCAAGAGCTAACAAAGACCATACTCCAAACCATGGAT
>JAAOII010000085.1 GCA_015163845.1 Candidatus Portiera sp. | reverse complement strand
CGCATCCGAGGAAAGGAGAATTGACGAGAGATTTGATAATGCGGTGCAATCGCTTTCACAAAAACTTAATGAAGATACGTATCCTGATCATATGCGTGCTATCAGAGCGTTGCAATATATGGCTCTGAATAATCCTACCTATGCTCAAAGATGCTTAGATGCTATTTGTGACTGCAATCAATGGATGGGAAATTATTTAGGAAAGTTTGCAATCGATGATAAGGATAGTTATGTAGATAGAACGCTCACTGAAGAGAAAAGAATAGCTAAAATTAATGAAGGAAGCAACGATATTATTACCTTGCATCGTGAAAGGCGAAGTCAGGAAGCCCTTAAGGCAGTAGCTTCTATATTAAAAAAGATCGGGAGTTACCCTTCTAAAAATAATCTATTAGCCAAACTTGACTTCTCTGACAAAATGCTTTGTGGTATAAACTTATCTGATGCCAAAATAGAGTGGGTTAACTTTAATAAAGCTTACCTGAATAATGCAAATCTCTCTTCTGCAGGGCTGCAAAAAGCTAGCCTTGGCGGGAGCCACTTAGAAGGAGCCAATCTATCCAGCGCAAATATGCAAGAAGTTGATCTATCCGACGCGAATTTATCTTCGGTTAATCTAACGGGATGCTCCTTATCGGGTGCCAAAATGCGAGGAACTAATTTAAGCTATCTCGATATGCAAGGAATTGACTTAATGGATGCTGATATGGAAGGGGCTAAACTCATTCAAACCCAACTGCAATCAGCAGATCTTAACAATGCTAATATGCAAGGAGTTGACTTAACTGAAGCTGATCTTAGTGGAGCAGAGCTC
The DNA here is from genome assembly GCA_015163845.1 of Candidatus Portiera sp. Lineage (GTDB taxonomy): Bacteria > Pseudomonadota > Gammaproteobacteria > CBDBNL01 > JAAOII01 > JAAOII01. Next base: position 3,221 of record JAAOII010000085.1, on the reverse strand, counting down.
CCAGACGCTAATTTGGAAAGTGCAAATTTAAGTAATTCTTATTTACAAGGTGCTGACTTCCAAGGTTCTAATTTTAAAGGAGCAAACCTAAAAAATGCAAAAATGCAAGGGGCTAATTTAGCAAGTGTTGATTTAAGTGAAGCTAATCTTGCTGGTGCCAAAATGCATGGAGTTTTTCTCAGTAATGCTAACTTGACCAATGCTAATCTTCCTGATACTTTGATAAATGGGGCGATCTTATTAGGGTGTGATCTATCCCATGTAAACTTGCAGAATAGTACATTTACCAATATATTATTTGATGAGAGCACTTCAAGAGATCATGCAGGAGATTATATAGAAGTTATTAAAAAATACCCGATATTAGGTAGATTAAAGGAAGCATCTATTATAGAAAGTAATGAGGAGGAGGATTGGATCATAAAGCCATCTGAAAGAGAGGGTTTGAAAGATTTTTATCGTGACATTATATCTGAGATTATGAAAAATCGCAAACTTTCAAAGTTAGAAGTTAGAGGTTTAATGACTGGTGATGATGATTATTATTATCACACATTTGATGAAATTTACCCTGCAATATCAGAAGAGTTAGCTCTTATTTGGGAAGAGATAAGAGATGAGGCATATAAGGAAAAGGGGGTGGCGTTAAGGTGAATGGTAAGTAGGGGTGGCGGGGGTGAGAGTTTTGCGGTTAGGTGGTTATGGTGGTGTTATATAGGTATAATGGGGGTATGAGTATCATTGGTTCTTTTAGGTGGGGATTGTTTGGTGATGGGGTGGTTGCTGTGCGGAGTTCTCATTTATTCTTATTGGTTTCGGCCTTGCTGTCTCGGATGACAAGATGCCATACTTCGTTCCTTATAGTGGGGATCGGAGGTGGGAGTTTAATAATATCGTCTTTTCTTTCCGGGACAGTGCAGGCCTCTGTTAAGACACAGGAGGTGGCTTATTATAAAGATGCTAAGGGCTATCTTGCTTTGCCGAGTAAGAGGCGGGGTAAGAAGGCGGCAGTTATTTTGATTCATGAGTGGTGGGGTATCAATGATGATATTAGGCGTAAGGCGGAGGATTTTGCGGAGCAGGGTTATGTTGCTTTTGCGGTGGATTTGTATGGTGGGCAGAGTACTTCTGATCCTGCCGAGGCACGTAAATTGGCTAGTGCTGTGGGGGGTAATAATAAGGAGGCGTTTGCTAATCTTGGTGCTGCTCTGGGTTATTTGAAGCAGAGGAGAGATGTGGATGATGAGCGGTTGGCTTCTGTGGGTTGGTGCTTTGGTGGAGGTTGGTCTTATCAGATGGCTAAGAATAATCTGGGGACTAAGGCGTCGGTGATTTATTATGGGCGGTTCAATCCTGCGGATGATTTGGCACTTATGCGTGCTAGGATAATGGGGCACTTTGCTGAGAAGGATCGTGGTATAAAGGTGGATAATGTCAAGCAGTTTCAAGCAACTCTTAGGGGGCTTTCTGCTGAGCATGAGATTTTCATTTATCCCAATGCTGGACATGGCTTTGCTAATCCAGATAATAAGCGGGTCTATGATAAGGATTCTGCCGAGCAGGCATATGCTCGCACCTTAGAGTTCCTTGAAAAACACTTGTAGAATCATCTCTGGTTCTTTAGCTGATAGCTGCTTTTCTTATATTGTTTTTATTTTGTAATCTACTTTGAAAGTAAATATTTATAGTATTAATGGTTTTTTAGCTAGTGGTGCCACGGTATATGGTATAGTTGGTGCTTTATCTGGTGCTCTGTCTGGATTGGGCGTAAGTATACTCATAATTTACTTCCAGGGATTGTTGAATGATTCTTTGATTAATACATTGGCTTACTTAGGCGTCACTATTATAATTACTGCTGCTATTGTCATTAGTGCCTTATTTGGCGGTGTATTTGGTGCCTTTTATGGTGCTTTGCGGGCGTCGGTGATTCGCTATACTTTGGTCGGAGGCCGGGATGGATTGGCTATTTTGCTAGTCATTGTTCTTGCTATATTCTTTGTAGAGATTATCGGTGGGTTGATTTTGTTCTTGACCTGGAGATCTTTTCGTCAGATTCCCTTCAATAAGTTAAGATTTTTGAAAGTGATGAGGCACTATATTTTCATTTATGCTTTGTTTTTCTTGCCATTCGGTATTCTTTTAGGCTATGGTTTTGAAGCGCTCTTGGAAGCTTTCGCTAATAAGAGTAATGATGATGGAGCGGTAAGAGGAATATTGATTGCCACTATGGTTATTTTTTATGGTGTGGTTTTAAGTATTATTCTATCTGCTTTAGACTTCTTGGTTGTCAAGTATGCCGTTAATAGAAACTTAAAATTTCCTGAATCAGCAGGGAACGGCTTCTCTAATATTGATGCGGATTATGCGGACTCCGCAGCACTGATAAAAAAACCTCCCGCCACAACTGATAGGGGTAAGAAGGAAAGTCAGTCATAAAGATTGAGCATGATTATGACAGATAAAAAGATAATAAACCAGTGTAGAATAACCCATGTTAGAAAAGATAATAGTGGAGATATAATTTTATTAGTTGGAGATTATATTATTAATGGGCGCCACGCTACATATTGGATATCAAAAGAGGGGCCTATTTCTATGGATAAAGAACAAAGAGAAGATTCCCTTAAACATTATGTGCTTGATGAACATACCAATGAGTGCATCTATATCAAACTTGTAAATGATAAAGACGGGAATGAATTATTAATAACTGAGCATGATGGAATAAGGACCAATCATTTAAATGAACTCCCAACATATGAATGAGGTATCAATTCTGCTGAGCAGGCATATGCTCGCACCTTAGAATTCCTTGAGAAACACTTGTAGAATCATCTCTGGTTCTTTAGCTACTTGTTTTAGAAATATACCTATATAAGTAGGTATATAAGTGGCTAGATTTATATTCGGGTATATTTAGCTTAAATATGGTATAATTCTTAAGCTTTGATTATCTGCAGTGCTATTTTTGTTAGTATTCTTTTAGTACTTTTTTAGTTGCTGGATTAGCGATTTATTTGGGTGAGGGAATAGATAACCTTCATTCATTTGTTGGATGAGTTAGTATTGCTGGGTTGAGCGTTTATTTGAATAATTTTATAACCTACTTTGTGAGTGAATATGTATAGTATAAGAAGTTTTTTAGTTAGTGGTGGCACAGTATATGGTATAGCTGGTGCTTTGTTGGGTGCTTTGGCTGGATTGGGCATAGGTATGGT
>JAAOII010000084.1 GCA_015163845.1 Candidatus Portiera sp. | reverse complement strand
CTCAGCACGACTAGTTTTAACTATGTCTATGAAAGGATTAGCAAAGATTTATGCTTGGCGTCTATATCAGGAGGCACAGACATATTAGGTTGCTTTGTTATGGGCTCTCCGTCTTTACCAGTTTATTGTGGCGAAATTCAAACACCAACTTTGGGTATGGACATGTGTGTCTATGATGAGCAGGGTAATGAAGTCAGTTTAGGCAAGGGAGAACTGGTCTGTCGCAGTCCTTTCCCGAGCGTCCCAATTATGTTTTGGGGTGATGATGAAAATAAAAGTGCTTTATGCAATGCTTATTTTAACAAGTTTCCCGGTGTCTGGACTCACGGTGATTATATTGAGGAAACAGAAAATGGCGGCTATATTATTTATGGCAGATCTGACAACACCTTGAACCCTGGCGGAGTAAGAATAGGTACTGCAGAAATATATCGGCAGGTTGAAAAAATAGATCAGGTAATGGACTCTTTGGCAGTGGGTCAGCAGTGGCAAGATGATACACGCATAATTCTCTTTGTTGTCCTAGGTGAAGGTGTGCTTTTGAATGATGCATTGATTAAATTAATCAAAGACACCCTTAGGAGTAATACGTCGCCCAGACATGTCCCAGAGAAAATCATAGAAGTGCAAGATTTGCCAAGAACTATTAGCGGTAAAATTTCGGAAGAGTCGGTGCGTTGTGCCATACATAATCAGCCCATAAATAATTTAGCGGCCTTAGCAAATCCTAAGTCAATAGAGAACTTTCAGGGATTAAGCCAATTAGAAGATTAAAATATTCCTATCCAGTTGACTCATCATCTGAACTATCTGAGCCATCTATAGAGGGATTAACTTTAGGGGGAATTCTAGTAGGGGGAATTCTAGTAGGGTGGACTATGGGGATACCTGTGCGAGGATCATTAGTAGACGTGTGAACTGGGTGAGCCCCAACTCTATTTTGTTGGACAGTATTTGGACTCTTGTGTAGGGATTCTTCGTGAGTAGGCTGCTGGTCTTGAGTGTGCTGCTGGTCTTGAGTGTGCTGCTGGTCTTGAGTAGGCTGCTGGTCTTGAGTGTGCTGCTGGTCTTGAGTGTGCTGCTGGTCTTGAGTGTGCTGGTCAGGAACTTGGCTAGCTGCTAGATTTCCGTGAGTAGGATCCACTGAATGACTTGATTGCTCTCCAGACGAATTTACAGGTATACGGACTTGATTATGTAATCCTAAAATGCGTGGAATGAAGGGTAAGATAAAAGTAATAGCCAGAATTCTTATGAAATGCAGAAAAACAACAAGTGTTGGATTGATATCAAAAGTATAAGCGATTATGCTGATTTCATTGATTCCGCCCGGTCCATAGGCCAATAACAAGCTGAGAATATCTGCATCCAATATCAAAGAAACTATAAATGCTCCAGTGGCAGCAATGATTATAATCAGTAAACTAAGTGCTAGTCCGTGTAATCCCAGTTTGATTAAGTCACCCCAACGACAGCCAGAAAACCTAGTGCCAATGATACTTCCTAGAATATACAGAGCTATTATTAAAGGGATGCTTGGCAGAGGTCCGCTTAATTGACCAGTGGCGAAGAAAAATCCTGAACCAACTATACCTCCTAATAGATGAGGGGAGGGTATTTTAAAAGTTGATAAAACACCACTTAAACACACTATGAGAGCAAGACAGAATATCCAGGTGAACCATGAATTATTTGGGTCTGGCACAGAACTATCCAGAGACCCACTATACAAAGGTTCGTTTATATATAGAACCAAAAACAAAGGCAATAATCCCACTACCAAGAATACACGAATACTCTGAGCCATTATCATTTTTTTATGATCTATATTGAGGTGTGCTGTATGGGCTATGATGCTAACGAAAGCACCGGGGAGAGAAGCATATACTGCAGTTAACTTGTCAAACTTGGCATAACGATGTAGATAGTAAGTTCCAGCAGCTGTGGCGAGGAACATGCATAGCAGTAGAAATATTATTGATGGAAACCATGTAATAACTGCACTCAAAGTATCAGGAGTAATTTTACTGCCAATGTATATGCCTATGGTTATAAATATAGGCGGGAAGAACATATTGCTTATGCCCATTCTCAGACCGTTTAAGCACAAAAAGCCATTGATTAACATAGGCCCTAATAATGCCGGCATGGGTAGCTGTATCAAGAAAACACCCACAGTTCCCAAAAAACCAGTTGCCAGAGGCAGGGCAGAATAATGCAATTCATGGATCTTATTACTTCTGATAACTCTGCTTATAAATTGGCGAATATTCTTTAGCATAAGTTTAGCTTGAGGTTACAGCGGTTGTCTGACAGGTCATTAACTTAGAGCGTCTCTTAAATATAGAGGAGTTAATTTGGCAGGAGATATACTATCTAATGAGCCACTTAAGAACTTTGAGATAGCTGTTTTGAGTAAATCTTTAGCTGATGATTGGTCCGCCTGTTGAGACAAGAGGATTTGACTAGTGCTTCGAGCAGTTCTCCCAACACTCATTAGATTGGAGATAACAGCATCTATATTCTCTCTTTCTCCACCAATAATCAGCAAGGGATATTGAGATGGTATCTGCAGTTCACTTAACTTGCTTAGAGAAGGTGGAATAACTTCTTGCAAATTTAAACTATATACTATTTGTGATTCTCCAGCACTATTATCTAGCCCATCATCTAGCCCAGCATATAGGTAGTATGCCCAATACACTTCGCCCGGCTTACTATCGCACATACTCAAAACCCCTATTTTATTTCCAGTTTGTCTAGTTGCTGAGTTTAGCCATGAATCAAGCACTTGAGTTGCCAGCACCTCCAATGACGACACACCACTAAGTTGTAAAGAGTTTGCATAACTGATTCCTTGAGCCACCCCTAAAGAAATACGCAATCCCACGAATGAACCTGGGCCAATATTACAGATGATATTATTAAGTTCTGCCTGAGCTATCTGTGCTTGTTTGAGTAGGCGATCAATCATCGGTAGAATTAAGCGATGGTGAGATCTCTTACGACATATGGATAACTCTTGGCAGTTTGCTTCAAGGTCCAGCAAATCCATCTTATCAGCAGTTGATAAAGCTACTGAGCAGTTTGGTGTTGAACAATCTAAAGCGAGTAGGTTGGGCAATGATCTATAGAGAGTTTATGGATGCTTAGTTGCTCAATGTTATAAATGTCATAACTATAATTATAACTATAATTATAACTATAACTACTATAGCAGACGGTTAATATATTTATGATATTCAGCAATTGACTGCGGCGACTTGTCAGCATCCAATTGGTGATATTTAATCAATGTCATAGCAGACGGTTAATATATTCAGCAATTGACTGCGGCGACTTGTCAGCATCCAATTGGTGATATTTCATTAATGTCATAGCAGGCGGTTAATATATTTATGATATTCAGCAATTGACTGCGGCGACTTGTCAGCATCCAATTGGTGATATTTCATTAATGTCATAGCAGATGTTTAATATATTCAGCAATTGACTGCGGCGACTTGTCAGCATCCAATTGATGATATTTAATCAATGGATCATTATTAGCCATCTCACGATAATAGTCCTTTAAAGGCGATGTGATTTCATTATAATTCTGCAATCTCTTACGCACTGTTTCTTCTTTATCATCATCTCGCTGCACCAAGTCCTCTCCCGTCTCATCATCTTTATCAGTCACTCTAGGCGGATTTGATAGTGTATTGTAAATACGTCCTGATGCTGGGTGAACTCTGCGGTTAGTGATTCGTTGTATAACCTCTTCATCACTACATAGCATATCTATCACATGATTAATTTCTATATTATTATTTTTAAGTCCTTGTGCTTGAGCCAGAGATCGTGGCACCCCATCTAATATGAATCCTTTTGAGTATTCAGGTGATTTCAGTGTTTTAATTGTCACAGCTAATATTGTTTCATCGTCTACTAGGTCACCTGCTTGCATTGTCCTAGCAACCAACTTACCAAGGTCTGTCTGTTCCTCTATTTCCTGGCGCAAAATATTTCCAGTGCTGATATGGGCTATGCCTAGATCATTACTTAGTATTTCTGCTTGAGTTCCCTTACCACTTCCAGGTGGTCCTAGGAGAATTATGTTCATTTTGTGATTGTGTATTTATGCTTATTCGTTTATTCTATATTATACTATAGGACACTCCCAACAATTCAATTATTGGAAACTTCTTGCTTGCCATATAATCTGTAATGTCTAAGGCGTAGGGCAAGAAAGTGATTATAGACCCAGCGAGCTATGCCGAGCTGATTAGTGAGAGTAGTAAACTGCTCATCGTTTGGATATAGTTTTATGGTGCAAGAACGATGCATTACTTGTATTTTAATATATTAATAACCCAATAGTCAATAGTGAAAACAACTATAATTAGTTACAACTAATAAATATAATCTATCCGCTAATTGTTGGGAGTGTCCTATAATAAAAATACGCCACTATTTTGAAATGCCACTGAAATGCTACTATGATTAAAGAATTACACAATAACGTTAGATTGCTAAAGCAGCTTCTGCCTTACATCAATAGATACAGGAGAGCTAAGTTTCTGTTTGTGATCCCATCTTACTTTTTCACCAATCCTAACCAAGAGCAGTGTATATGGGAGGACATAGCTACCTGTAGAAGTTTGGGTATAGGTTGTTTGGTCTTTATAGATTATGACTGGCAACTAGATAGCAAGTCAGGAATATCCAATGAAAAACTTCTGAGTAATTCGCCACTTGTAGCTGGTATGGAGTCCCAAGCGAGATATGAATTGTTTAAAGAGTTATCCGGATACAATGAAAAAGTTAATGTCGTATCTGGGATTTGGTTATTAGCACAACCTAAAGGAGTTCTCAAAGGTAAAGATATGCAGAATTATGGCACACTGCGTTCTGTTGATATACCGAACCTTCTTAGCGAGCTATTGAGTAGAAATCTTATAGTGATGTCTAACATTGCTCCAGATAAACATGGCAATATCTATGCATTAGATACCACTGAAACAGCCGCTACAGTGGCTCAGTCCCTGGCGATAGATAAGGTAATATTATATGTTGATGATTTAGCAGAAGAATATCGGCAAGTGGCAGTTGAGTTAGCTGAAGCTAAGAAGATGAGTGCTAGTT
>JAAOII010000083.1 GCA_015163845.1 Candidatus Portiera sp. | reverse complement strand
CATAGCTGACATAGCGGACTGGGATGATAATAGTGCCTTTAATTGATATAGCTGACATAGCGGACTGGGATGATAATAGTGCCTTTAATTGATATAGCTGACATAGCGGACTGGGATGATAATAGTGCCTTTAATTGATATAGCTGACATAGCTGACATATCTCCTATAGCTTAGCTACTATTTTCTTAATAAACGATGCATCTAGTTCATAGCTAATCCTTAAGGCCCACAAGTTTCCTAGCTCAGTAAATTTAGAACACTTAACTGCATCTTTTTCCGTCATAATAATTATTTTATCTTTATTAGCTTTAGTATCCCCATCATTTCCAAAGTTAAGATCATCTGCAGAGAACTTATGATGGTTAGGAAATCTATGAGAGATAAATTCTATACCCTGCTCATCTAATAGGTTGAAGAAATTTTGCGGTTGAGCTATACCCGCGATTGCATGGACTTGTTTACCTTCTACCAGCTTAAGCCATTCTTCTATCTGATACTCTCTGTTCTCTCTAGCTGCATCGCTATAGTCCGCCGCCTTATTCACCTTCTTGTTCCCCGCCTCTTTGACTTGCGTTAAATTGATGTAGTTATTCTTGCTTAATTTAATTAACGACCTAGTTGTTTTTTTCATAGTATAAATATTGTAATCTTTTTTGTCATTGAAGGGTAAATCTGCCAGATTATGCTTTTCTCCAACTTCTTGCTTATTCTCATTAGCTAGGTTAACTACTATAAAATCAACTTTCTTCAATCTATGCCAGGGTTCACGCAAAGGACCAACTGGCAGACAATGCCTATTGCTTAACCCCATGACATTATCCAGCATTGCCACCTCAATATCCGCTGCCAGACGATAGTGTTGCAATCCATCATCACTAACTATGACGTCAACTCTGTAACTCTGTAGTAAACGTTTGGCAGTCAAATATCTATCTGTGCCGATAAATACTGGACAATCAGTAGCACAAGCAATTAGTAGCGGTTCATCGCCAATCTCGTTGGGATGGGACCTAGTAGATATTTCTGTAGGTTGCTTATTATTACCCTTATAGCCACGACTGATAATACCCACCTTAAAACCCATTGCTGTGAGTTCCTTAGCTAGGGATATTACTGCGGGGGTTTTACCAGCACCACCAAGTGTGATAGAGCCAACAACTATCAGAGGAACTTTCAGTGAATGACGACTTAATATTCTTGTTTTAACTAGCCAATTAATATAATTGAGAAATCTATAGACAAGCTCTAAGGGTAGCAAGAGCATTAACCATGCAGACCTTCTTAGCCAAGCATTAATAAATATAATCTGCAATTTCAGCATTTAGATGGCTTATATGGAATTATTTAGGATTAATCTCGCGGGTTGTTATACGTAAATTACTAAATCCAATTTGTCCAGCCAAATCCATAACTGTAACCACCTTACTATGAGCAACTCGAGCATCTGCAGTTATCTGCAGGTAGCTATTAGGAGATAATTTTTGAGCTCTTTGTAATTCTGTTCTAATTGCACCGCGTTGATTGCTATAGAGTTTTTTATCATCAATAATATAATTCCCATCTGCGTCAATGACCACTTCAATTATATCGTCTCTATCTTTGCTAGTTGACTCAGCTTCAGGCAATACAATAGGAATGCGATTCTCCCTGACAAAGCTGGTGGTGAGAACAAAAAATATCAATAAGATGAATATTACATCAATTAAAGGAGCCAGATTTATTTGTAGGTCTTCGTTTTCAGAAGGCCGTAAAAGTTTCATCGTTTTAATCCAGAGCGGAACATCATACTCAGCAACACCGATGCTTGGACTTCCATCTCTACTGTTATATCATCAAGACGGCGTAGCAGAAATCTATGAAAGACAACCGCTGGCACCGCAATTGAAAGACCCGTAGCAGTGGTAATCAATGCTTGAGATATCCCTCCAGCAATAAAACTTGTAGATGCACTGGCAGTTGCTTGGAAGGATATAAAAATTTCAATCATCCCTACTACTGTCCCTAACAGACCTAGTAGCGGAGAAATCATTGCAATTGTTCCCAACATGTTGAGGAACTTCTTAAGCGCGTGTATTTTTTGAGTTGCGGTGGTTTGCATCTGTTCATCCATCACTACCCGCCCATACTTTGAGCTAGTTAAACCTGCTACAAGAACTGCTCCTAATGGATACTTACGTTTAAGAATATTCATCTTCTCGCCATTAATCTGATTGGTTTCTACCAGTTGCCAGACCTCATATACTAAGTTAGTTGGAGCAACATTCTCCAGTCGTAAAACCCACAATCTCTCCAAAATAATTGAAACAGCTATTACTGAGCATAATGCCAATGGGTACATTAATACACCACCACCTAAAAAAATTTCTAACATACCATTATTATAATGTTTTTACTCTTGAATTATTTATAGATGACCTTAAGTAGTATATAGAAATCATTTATGAACAGCAATAATAAACCCCTCATTTTTTTCTCTACTTGCTCACTGAGCATTATAGGCTTTAGTTATCTAGCAATACTTCCCTCCAATAAGCTGTATCTAAGTGTCAGCATAATCTTAGTTGCCATTCTTTTACTTATGTGGATCTATTCTAAATCCGCGATTAACTACTTGCCAGTAAGGGTTTCTTCTTCTTTATACTTCAGATTATTCACATTTTTATTAGCACTAGTGACCGCTTGGATCTGGGCAATCGGTTGGGGGCTGATACAGCTAGAAAACCGTTTGCCCCAAGAATGGGAAGGTAAGGATATAACCCTCGAGGGTTATATCAGTGATATTCCCCGTAATTATACAAACCGCAATTCTTTTAATCTAAAAACTTCAAGAATTATTACAGCACCGTCTATTAAAGATTCAGATCAAAACACTATCAAATACTTAGACCTTATAAGGGTAAGTTGGTATAGGATGCCTGCCGAAGTAAAATTAGTTCCGGGTCAATTATGGCGTTTCACCCTTAGAATACGCCGCCCCTATTCCTTTATGAATCCTGGGGGATTTGATTATGAAGTATGGAATCTCCGTCAGGGTATTGATGCGACATCTTATGTAAAAGGTGAAGGCGAATTGCTTGGCAGTAGTAACAAAATGTGGTTAGACCAACAGCGATGGTTAGTTTATGAAAAAATTAGCAAGGCGCAAATTCCACGAGCAGGATTCATAAGCGCACTAATGATTGGAGAACGTGGTCTGATTAGTAATGATGAGAATGAGGTCATTAGGAATACTGGCATAGCTCATCTTCTGGCAATTTCTGGATTACATCTCACTTTAGTGGGTGGCGGTATGTTTTGGTTAATCTTTTGGCTATTAGGAATATCTAGGCGACTAGTAAATTTATCTTTTAACAATAATACTCTGGCTTTAGCTGCTAGATTAGCTCTCTGCTTCATCTGGTTATATGCATTATGGACTGGGTTTTCCTTGCCAGCGCAAAGAGCAGCTATTATGCTCAGTGTATTCATGCTGGCATTAATAACTAAACGCTTCCAGAGTCCTTTGACTATTTTCTTTTTAGCAATGACCTTAGTTCTCTTGCTGGATCCTTTAGCAGCTACCAGTGGTGGTTTCTATCTATCCTTTACTGCTTTAGTATTGGTAGTATTAAGTATCCGTTACTTCATACCTCGAGTTAAGCCAGTAAAAATTAAACTCATGCCAGGAACATCTGGGCGCATTTTGAATTATGGTTTTGATCTTTTACTAACTCAATTAGTCCTGTTGGCCGGCCTGCTACCCGTGGTCTTGGTTTTCTTTAACCAGACCTCCATTATCGGTATATTGGTTAACTTAATTGCTATCCCCATAACATCTTTTGTTATCATGCCTTGGGTACTTATAACCAATTTGCTAATTTTTATCTCCCCAACAATTTCTGAGCTTTCTTTAATTGGGCTTGCAGGGTTTATTGACTGGCTATATACAGGTCTAACCTTAGCTAATGCCATACCTTTAGCAATCATAACAATACCAAGCCCAAGCAAAATTGCCATATTATCAGCCATTTTAGCAATACCCATTCTTATATGGTGGATAAGACCTTATAACTATCTCTTGGCATTAATCATGCTACTGCCATGTTTGGTCCCTTCTACAGAGAAGATCCCCCATGGCGAGTTTAGGGTACATTTCATAGATGTTGGGCAAGGCCTAGCAGTACACCTGCAAACAGCATCGCATAATTTACTCTATGATACTGGT
>JAAOII010000082.1 GCA_015163845.1 Candidatus Portiera sp. | reverse complement strand
ATCGTCTCATAAGGCCAGTAAGCCCAGTAAGGAACTAATACAACCCAGTGGTCATTCGCCATGACAATTCTTTCGCCGAGTAATTCTTCTTCACTTAAATAATCCAACAAGAGGTTGCTGTTATATTGTTCATTGTATGATTGTTGCCGTTTATTTTCTTGCTCTACTAGATGAGGTATGTAATCTAATGCCCATATTTGACCATGCGGATGTTGGCTGGAACAGCCGACTAACTCACCTTTACTCTCAAAAATCTGCACATAGGCATACTTCTGCCCCAATTCTTGTAACTGGTTAATCCATTCGTTTATAACATTGAGGATGCTGGCATCTGGCATGTCGCCCAAATTCAAGTTATGGTGTTTGCTGTAGCAGATTACCCGACAGGTGCCACGAATATCCTGATGCTTAAAGAAGTTATGCTTAGAAATGTTAGAGTCATTAGTGTCTTCGTCATGTGGTTGCATGCTGCCGTCATCTATCAAACAGGGGAAGTCGTTTTCAAACACGAATATATCTTCATAGTCGGGGTTCTGGATTGTCTTATCATCTAAAGAGGAACGTTGGTTGCCCGGACATAGAAAACACTTGGCATCATAATCCTCCATTTTTGTTGCCTCTTTTGCCGCGGCTGCTTGCCAGGGACGTTTAGATCTTTGTGGTGATACTATGATCCATTCACCATTGAGTGGGTTATAGCGACGATGTGGAGAGTCCTTAAATATCATTTTAATATTAATTGCCTCACGCCATCTGCTGGAGTTGCATCTACGAAGTCGCACTCTAATCCAGTCAATTTATGATAGGCCTTGCTGATGTATTCTTTATAGTCGGCAACACTTTGTTCTTCCACTAAAGTGAGAGTGCAGCCAGTGAAGCCACCGCCAGTCATTCTTGCCCCGATTACTCCAGAGTGTTTCATACTCTCATCCACCAGAGTGTCTAACTCATATCCAGTAACTTCATAGTCATACCTGAGAGACCTTTGGCTGGCATTCAATAAATCAGCAAAAGTTGCCATGTCGCCAGCACTGAGTGGTTCAACTGCTTGCTCAACCCTGCGACTCTCACTGAGTAGGTGCCTAGCGCGCTTATGGATTAGCTCACCTCCCTGCGTCTGGATAAACTCTAAGACCTCTTGGTGCAGTTCTGGTTTGATGGAGCATAGATTGCCAGGGGGATTATATGGGGGGCTATATGAGGGATTATCTGTAATATTATCAGCGGCAAATTTGTCCTGTGCGAAGAACTCCTGTGCCAATTCCGTAACTTTGTTTGCTTGTTCACGCCTCTCGTTATAGGCGGTCTCTGCTAGGTTGCGTGGCTTGTTGCTGTTGATTATAAGTAGCTTGTAATTCCCCCAGTTGGGAGTTATATATTGGCATTCTAAACTTGAGCAATCCAGCAGCATAGCTTTATCTTTTTTGCCGAGGGCAACTGCAGCTTGGTCCATAGTGCCACAATTTACTTTGTTGAAGGATACTTCGCTGCGATGGCATAGTAGGGCACTCTTTTTGCGATTGATAATATCATCAGCATCATGCTTGTGCTTACAAAAATACTGCAGAGCTAAGTCCGTGGCTAAGAGTATGGAAGACGAACTTGATAATGCTGACCCTATGGGCATATTTCCCCAATAGAGTAACTCCAAAGAAGGCAACTCAATAGCTAATTTGCTATATTCCAACATTACTCCTTTGGGGTAGTTCGCCCAGAGATCCTCATCATTATGTCGAATATCATTAATTGTAACTTTGATGATATGCTGTGCATCACTATTATTAACCGAATGCATACTTATGTCCGCATCTTGCTGCGGTTTAATTCTTGCCGCTAGGTAGGTGCCACACTCTATGGCGGCTGGCAGAACCTTACCACCACAATAATCAATATGATCACCAATGAAGTTAACCCGCCCTGGTGCGAAAAAGTAGAATATATCACTGGGTTTATTAGGGGCACCATAGATCTCGGTAAACTTAT
>JAAOII010000081.1 GCA_015163845.1 Candidatus Portiera sp. | reverse complement strand
AGGTGTCCTAGACGGAGATTTGGGTATAACCTGTGCATTGGTGCCCCGCAATGCCAAGGGTTTGACGATTGGAAGGCGTCATAATCCATTGGATGTCTTGTTCCATAATGGTCCTATTCAAGGTAAGGATGTGTTCGTACCTTTGGATGAAATCATAGGGGGTGAAGAATATGTCGGCAAGGGCTGGCAGATGTTAATTGATTGTTTATCAATTGGGCGAGGCATATCTTTGCCATCTCTAGCCAATGCTGGTGCTCAACTCACGGCATTTAGCAGTGCTTTTTATACTAATATGCGCGAACAATTTAACTTGCCAGTAGCAAAGTTTGAAGGTGTTGCTGAGAAGCTTGGGCAGCTGGCGATAAACTCTTATGTAGTCCAGGCAATTGGAGAGAATGCCTCGGCAATGGTGGCAAATAATCTTAAGCCAGCTATTAGCTCGGCAATGGCAAAATATGCCACTACAAATATTATGCGTGAGTCCGCCACTATAGCAATGGATGTGCATGGCGGTAAAGCGATAATGAAAGGTAACAAGAATTATTTGGAGGAACTTTATCGCAGTGTTCCCATAGGCATTACAGTGGAAGGTGCCAATATACTCACTAGGAGTATGATAATTTTTGGACAGGGTTTCCTGCGTTGCCATCCTTACTTAAGAGGTGAAGCCGAGGCAATAACTGCTGAAGATAAAGACGAGTTTCACAATTTATTGTGGCAACATTATCAACACATAAGCAAGATAAAAGCTAGATCTTATGCTGCTTCGTGGTCTGGTGGTTGGACTCTTTATACTAAAGGTGGCGACTTGGGTAAGCACCATCGGCGACTGGCTACATTGAGTGCTCAGTTTGCTTTTATAGTTGAGTTGGTATTAATATTTATTGGTGGCGACATCAAGAGGCGTGAAGCAGTATCTGGTCGCTTTGCCGATGCATGGATGTCAATGCAAGCAGCCATAGCTGCTATTCGCAAATATGATAATGAAGGGAAACAGGAAGATGCCTTGCCTCTATTATTGGCAATTCTTGCCCAGATGGAAAATCAAGCCCAGCGGGCTTTGATAGAAATAATGAATAATTTCCCGGCTAGTTCTTCTATAAGCTATCTAGTCAAGGCATCTCGCTTGGTACTATTCCCTCTTGGCAATTCTTATAAACCAGTAACAGATAAAGAATTATTGCACCTTGCGGATACTATGACTGACCCTAGTTGGGTGATGAAGAACTTGGCGCCGAACTTATATCTTGGAGATAAAGCATCTAATCCTCTGGCAGTGTTGGAAGAGTCCTATATATTAATGGAACCATTCTTTGAATTGAAGAAGAGGGTGAAAAAGGGCGGACATTCTAAACAGCCCTATGAGACCTTGGAAGAATATCTAACTACACTAACGAAGAATAAGATTATAACTGCGAAAGAGAAAACCTTGTGGCTCAAAGCGCACAAAGCAATTCAGGAAGTGGTTTCAGTGGATGATTTCGCCACTTTGTAGTTAATTAGTAAAACCAAGAGAATCTTATTTAGATTCATTCTATTTATTGGGAATGTTCTATATTATGCAGATCTTTTTTTCTGCATTTCTACATTTTGGAAGATATCACCATTCTGAGAAAATTTTGAAATTCTTTGTTTGGCTAATTCACAGTAATCATGACTCACATCAATTCCAATATAGTCACGTCCTAATTGAAGGGCGGCAAGGCATGTTGTCCCGCTTCCGCTCATAGGGTCAAGGACTAAATCTCCAGGATTTGACCAGGATGAAATATGATCTCTGGCTAAAGAGCAAGGGAAAGGTGCGGGATGCCCTTTAGCATCTTGATCTTCCTTATTTTTTCCCACAACATATTCCCATATATTTCCTTTAATTTTCTGCTTCTTAACAGGTTTTGCCATTTTACTTCTTGTCTGTTCACCCCTAGAGTAATTCTTATATGTTGTTCCATTCAATTTTAAACCAGCATGCAAGCAGTCAATTTTTATAGGGTTATGAGTTTTAACCACACCTTTGCTAAATATAAACATGTATTCAAATGTACCATTATATCTTTTCTTGTAAATCTGAGGTATTGGATTTTTTTTCTGAAAAATCATTGTGTCGTGCAGATTGAATCCTATTTCTTTGAAATATAATGCTTGTTTGAAACTTGTTCCTGTTTCCGAACACTTTATTGTTGCATCGTTTACAACCCAAACAACCACCCCGCCATCCTTTGTTATCCTATATAGCTCATTTGCAATTTCTTCAAATGGAAAAACAAACCCTTTATAAGATCTTAGATTGTCATATGGCGGTGAAGTTAATGTCATATCCACTAGGTTATCTTGGAAACCACATAGAACATCCAAACAATTCCCTTCTATTATATTGTTTCTATATTTATTCATTTCCATTCAATATTTATTCATTTCCATTCAATGTCAAACAAGCCATTATCAGTTATCTTTTTAATAGCATTAGTTTTACTTTCAATTTTACTTGTTTTGATTAATGCTTGTAGCGCATCCTCATGAGATAACTTCATTATTTTCTTTCTTTCTTTCTTGCGCAAGATGCTT
The DNA here is from genome assembly GCA_015163845.1 of Candidatus Portiera sp. Lineage (GTDB taxonomy): Bacteria > Pseudomonadota > Gammaproteobacteria > CBDBNL01 > JAAOII01 > JAAOII01. The sequence goes on along the minus strand of JAAOII010000081.1, from coordinate 4,266 downwards.
TAACCCCTCTGCTTTTGCTACCTCTATAGATTCTGTAGCCGCTAATTTCTCATCATTCCATAACTCCAGCACAGAGTCCGAACTATTAATAATAGTGTTATTAATAGCCAGCCAATAATCACCTGCACTTTTATCTGGATTTAGCGAAGATACTATTTTTAAGATATCAAATAGCAAGGCAGCTGATTTTTTTTGCTAAATTTATTTGCGTATCGCACTAATAAAGATAAATGTGAATAAGTAAAAATACAGACATCTTCATTTATAGCTTGCAAATAAATTTGACTTTGTGTACTTGGAAGTTGATAGATGGGGCAAACAACCATTGCATAGGGCTTTCCGTGTTTCCATCTATTCATAGCTGGGACTTTGAAATCTTTTTGATTCTTTGCTGTTCTACTTAATCTAAAGGCCTTCGCATCAGCAACAAAGCTAAATGATTCTCCAAAGACATCGACATCAGCAACATCAGCTCTCCCATGAATCACAAAACTTTTTAGACCTAACTCTTTATATGCGTAAGATAATAGTGCGTCTGTGTACTTAGAATATAGTTTTTCTTCGCTGGTATCATGACCATATTTTTCTGGTATATTTCCACAAAGTCGTAAGTGATTTAATAGTGCTGAAATGCCATCAGATTTTAATTCTCTGCCTATCTCTGTTTCAATCTGAGCTGCATTTATGGAGAACTCGTTATCTAGTTCAGAAATTCTGTTTATCCAAAACTCGCGCCTTTTTATTGCGCTATCAGGTATTATCTGTTTCTTGTTGCTCAAAATTAGAGTGCCACCATGAGAATCCAAGTTATTCTGCTAATTTAGTTATTCTCTAAAAATCTCTCGCGTAAGTGTTCGCGGCTTTTATGACGTGCATCATGTCCTTCAACATGATATAGAATGTGATTGCCTATTTGGCGAGTGCATTTACCAATTCTCTCCAGAGAGCGGAGCATCCAGAAGCCATGCACTGAACTTTTTACATTGCGTGCCTCTTCCATGATCATAGTTATACGGGTGCGGATTGCATTACGAAATAACTCTTCCATTTCTCGTTCCTTGAGAATAATACGTGCGGCCTGGACGCAATCTTCGTTGTCATAAGCAATCAAGACCTCCTTGAGCAAGCCAGCTAATTTAGAGGTAATATCCGCTATGTCATTGAGAGAAGGGTCATCTTTTTCATTGAGATTATCCAGCATATTGGCAATGGCATCAGTCAGGCGGGCTATTTCATCACCTATGCTTTCTAGGTCGTTGATGATACGACTGGAACTTATTACAAATCGCAGGTCGCTGGCAGCTGGACGATGTAATGCTAAAAGGCGCACACATTCTTCATCCAGTTTGACTTCCAATGCGTTTATTTCTTTTTCAAAGGCGGCACTACTTTTGGCATCCACTGGCTTGCCTATGTTTTGTGAAATATTAGTTAATCGCTCACTAAGTAGGGAACCCATTTTTAGGGTGTTACCACCTAGCTTGTCAAGATGTTTATCAAAAGTTGTAGAGATGTGTTTTTCCATATTAATATTATAAGCGGGTTAATGATTTTAGCCGTAACGGCCAGTAATATAATCCTCAGTCATTTTCTTACGTGGTTTGGTAAATATGTCATTGGTTTTGCCAAACTCTACCAACTTACCTAAATATAGGAATGCTGCATAATCGGATACGCGTGCCGCCTGTTGCATATTATGGGTAACTATTACTATGGTGTATTGTTTTTTGAGCTCATGAATTAACTCTTCTATTTTGAGTGTAGAGATTGGGTCCAAAGCAGAGGCCGGCTCATCCAGTAATATAACTTGGGGTTGCACAGCAATAGCTCGGGCAATTACCAAACGTTGCTGTTGTCCGCCAGAAAGGTTTATGGCGGTTGAGTTCAAACGATCTTTTACTTCTCCCCAGAGTGCGGCCGCCTTGAGGGATGACTTTACAATTTGATTAATCTTGTCTTTGTCTTTTTCTCCCTGTATTCTCAAACCATAAGCGACATTCTCATAAATGCTTTTAGGGAATGGATTGGGCTTTTGGAAAACCATGCCAACATTTCTGCGCAATTCGGCAATGTTTACTTCAGGGTCATAAATATCTTGGTCTTGAATATGGATCTTGCCCTCTAAGCGACAAGTTGATGATAATTCATTCATACGGTTGAAGCATCTTAGAAGAGATGATTTGCCACAGCCAGAAGGACCTATAAAAGCAGTTACCTTCTGCTTTTCTATTTTCATTGAGATGTTTTTTAGAGCCGCCTCTTCATTGTTATCATAGTAGAGGTATAAGCCCTCCGCCGTGATGAGCGTGTTATTTTCTGGCTTTTCAATGTTATTAATACTATTGCTCTTGCCTGTCTCTCTGCCTGATATTGTCTTTTTGTTCATCTGTAATAATCCTTTATATTTTTATGCTGACTTCGTATGGTTCTTCTAGCTATTATGATAGATTCTTATAACTTTCTCTTAATCTATTACGTATTATTATAGCAATAGAGTTAAGCATTAGGACCACAAGTAGTAGTAGAGCTGCTGTGGCATATATAAGTGGGCGGGCTGCTTCTACATTGGGGCTTTGAAAACCAACGTCATATATGTGGAAACCAAGATGCATGAATTTGCGGTCAAGATGCAGAAAGGGGAAGTTACCATCTAGTGGGAGTGATGGTGCTAACTTCACTACACCTACCAACATCAGGGGCGCTACTTCTCCAGTGGCACGGGCTATGGCTAAGATCATCCCAGTCATTATAGACGGGCTGACTATTGGTAAGGAGATACGCCATAGGGTCTCAAATCTGGTTGCACCCAATGCCATGCTACCTTCTGGTAAGTGGCGAGGTATTCTAGTCAAGCCCTCTTCGGTGGAGACGATTACAACTGGCAGAGTCAATAGGGCTAGGGTTAAAGATGCCCATAAGATGCCACCACTGCCGAAGGTTGGAGTGGGCAGTGCCTCGGGATAGAATAGCTGGTCTAAACTGCCGCCAATAGTATAGACAAAGAATCCTAGCCCAAACATACCATAGACAATTGACGGAACGCCAGCTAAATTATTCACCGCTATTCTTATTGCTCGGGTGATAAAACTTTGTTTGGCATAAATATATAAGTAAAAAGCAGTAATCACTCCTAGGGGCATTACGAAGATAGTCATTAGCAGAACCATCATTACTGTGCCAAGTATGGCGGGGAATACCCCACCTTCGGTGTTGCTTTCGCGTGGTTTGCCACTGACAAATTCTGCCAGCCTTGCTAGATATACTTTACTGCGGCCGCCGAACCCTAATTGGTTGCTTTGGTAGAGACGAACAATTTGCGAGAAATTTATGGCAACTGCTGTGCCGTCTGCAGTTAGCATGTGTAATTCATGTTGGTTAAGTTGGTCGTCTAACAAGACCAGCTGTTCTTCTGCTTCTTGTGCCATTGCATATAACTCTGTGCGTTTAGCTTCTAACTCCTGTAGTTTTTCAGCGGTTGCTTCTTTTCTTATTTTTAACCGATTGGTTTCTAAGCGGATTTTTTCCAAACGATAATTTATCTTGTCAATCTTTTTGGATTGCAATTTTGCCATTTCTTTGCGGATTTTTTTATTATAGCGCAAGACGGACTTTAATTTAGCTTGCCACTCGCCTCTGTCTGCATCTTCTCCTCCTTCCCCTTCCTCATAGCTGATGGATAACTCTTCTGTAGCTGGGTTTATGGGTTTGATTGACTGAGGTGTGCCATAAAAATTGCCATAAGAATAACGTTCAATTAAAGTTAAGTCAGGATCTTGTTCTTTTGCTAGGATGTCATCAACTAAAATCCAGCGATAGTCGCGACCCAATTCCCGATTGCCATTCTTTAATAATATGCGTTCATATAGGTCCTTCTTTACTGCAGGAGTGTAGCCGCTTTCAATAAGAACTTGATGGGTGATTCTTTCTCGGGCTGCAACCTCGCCAGCTATTTTTAGAGTTGTCTCCGAACCACTCAGGCGGACTTCGTAGCTGTGTAAGTCGTTGGGCATGAAGTGGGCAAAGCCCTTGACTAGGATTAGTAGCATGACTGCACCAACTAGTGCCAGGGATATTCCTAAGCAAGCAGCAAAAATTGCTATGCCATAGTCACCTTCTTTGAAATATTGGCGGACTTCTTCGCGGACGCTGTCAGTGTTGGTCTTCTTATACATTCTTATACATTCTTATACATTGACATATCTATTGCGGATGCGTTGTCTAACAATTTCTTCGCGGACGCTGTCAGTGTTGGTCTTCTTATACATT
>JAAOII010000080.1 GCA_015163845.1 Candidatus Portiera sp. | reverse complement strand
CTATTCTTGCGCCAGCAACTATTCAAGTGATCATCCACCATACCTATTGACTGCATATATGCATAGATAATGGTGCTACCAACAAACTTCATACCCCTCTTCTTTAGGTCCTTGCTTATCTTATCGCTGAGATCCGTGCTGGCTGGGTAGTCATCCATTGTTTTTAGAGAGTTTATGATTGGCTTGTTATCCACGAACCCCCAGATATACTTGGCAAAAGAGCCATATTCTTCAGCTATTTTGATAAACTCCTGTGCATTAGTGATAGAAGCACGTATTTTCAAGCGATTCCTAACTATTCCTGCATCCTCAAGTAGAGCCGCCACTTTATTTTCCCCGTATTTGGCAACCTTGTGCACATCAAAATTATCATAAGCAGCACGATAATTATCACGTTTATTGAGTATTGTTATCCAGCTTAACCCCGCCTGAGCCCCTTCTAATATTAGCATTTCAAATAATCGCCTTTCATCACGCAGTGGGATGCCCCACTCCTCGTCATGATACTTCTTATATAAGGGGGTAGTTATGCACCAATCGCAACGTAGCTTATCTTTCATCTTTCATTTTTTATACTTCTTATATAAGGGGGTAGGCAAATATTAGGCCACCAATCGCAACCTATCTTATCTTTCATCTTTCATCTTTCATCTTTCATCTATAATTTTTTATACTTCTTATACTTATATAAGGGGGTAGGCAAATATTAGGCCACCAATCGCAACGTATCTTATCTTCCATCTTCCATCTATAATTTCTTATCTAACTATAGAACATTCATAAATCAATGAGTCGTGCCATAAATTCACGCGACTCCTTATCATTGATTTGATTGTCAGGGGATATTACTAAACGTTTCACTTTTTCTCCATTTAACTGAATAGTTCCTCTTGCCGTTTTTCCTGACCAGTGGGGGGATATTCTGCTACTCTTCATTAAGCTCCTCTGAAACATGGATATCAATGCTTGCTTAATATCTTTCTTATCAGAGATACCTATGAAGTAAAACATAAATACCGACTTGGGCTCCATAAGGAACTCTAACAATTTATCTATATTATATCCTTTAGGATTGGACTCTAAGTGCATTATCTTTTTCTAGATTAATTTTACGCTTGTGTTTTTTTGTATGATTTTGACCAGAGTTTCTCTCCCAGAATAATCCATCTTCATATCCTTGTATCTGACTATCATCTTGAGCCATTTTAAGGCGCTTATGTGCCAAGCAGCAATACAACTCATCTATTTCTATGCCTACAAACTGTCGGCTTAATTTCTGAGCGGTTACTGCACTAGTTCCAGCTCCAAGGAAAGGATCAAATATTAAATCTCCAGGGCGAGAACTAGCTAAAATAATTTTTGCTAATAGTTTCTCTGGCTTTTGAGTAGGATGATCCGTATTTTCTGTCATAGACCAAAATGGAATGGTCAGGTCTGTCCATAAATTTGAAGGATAAGTCGTGCGATATTTATCATCACCATTATCCTGCCAATCTTTTGGGCGACCACTATTATCTCTATATGGAGCTAATACTTTACGTTTCATCTTAACTGCATCAACATCAAAGTAATATTTTTTTGATAAAGTGCAGAACCAGATATCTTCCGAACAATTTTTCCAGTTTGTTTTTGCTCCTCGCCCCTTCTCTCTTTCAAAGGTTATGCGGTTATGGATATGGAAATATTTTTTTGCTGTATTATATATAGCAGCTGAAGATCGCCAGTCGCCACAGATATATATGGATGCTTCTGGCTTTAACAATCTAATCATTTTAGATAGCCATGATTCCATCCATATTTCGTAGTCACTGGAGGTCATTTCCTTGAAGGAATTACCATTGAATTGTTTACTCAGATTATATGGTGGATCAAGAAAAGCAACATCAATAAAGCTATCTGGTAAAAAATCTAAAACTTGATGCATATCTTGATGAATAATTTGATTCTTTAGTGCCTCAATTTCAAGCGGCCCGCTTAAATGTATTGATTTATTTTTTAGTTCCTTGATGTCGGATGGGCTTAATTTAATAGTCCGATTATTACTTGCAATTTGCTTAATAACTGATTTTTTCTGAGCACCGATATCACTAGATTTAATAATTGGGGGTTGATCTATAACTTCAGCCACTGACAGAAGCTTGTTTTTGCTAGGCATATAGTTTATTATAGGTTATATGTTAGATGCCAACGCCCATTAGGGCACGGACTTGTTTCAAGGTTTGTTCTGCTTCCTCTGTTGCTTTAGCACGTCCATCTTCCAAGACATTAATCAGCTGGGCTTTATCATCTTGATAGACGGTAGCACGTTGTAGGAATGGCTTTTGCTCGGCACACACTCTATCACTTAGACGTTTTTTACAATCCAAACAACCTATGCCAGCAGAACGACATCCCTCATCCACCCACTTGCGAGTGTCATCATCCGAATAAATCTTGTGCCATTCCCAAACAGGACATTTCTCTGGATTACCCTTATCATTCCTCCTCACCCTAGCCGGGTCTGTTGGCATCACCTTTATCTTCTTGCTAATCTCATCCTCACTATCGCGCAATAATATAGTGTTGCCATAGGACTTAGACATCTTACGCCCATCAGTGCCGGGCATCTTAGCAAACTCGCCAATTAATGCCTGAGGTAAGGGCAAAATAACCTTGCCAGTAGCATCCAAATAACCAAGTAAAATTAGTAAATCCTCTGGATCATAGTTACCGTTTAATAAAATCTCTCTGGCGTCTGCATAGCCACTCTTATCACCCTGCTCCAAGTAAGAACGTCTCTTAGCTTGGAATATTTTCTGTTCCTCCCCAGACATACTTTTTAGTAATTGATCCAACCGTTGTTTCGTCTTATCGTCATTACCATAGATATGGTTAAAGCGGCGAGCTATCTCGCGAGTTATTTCAATATGAGCGGCTTGGTCCTCACCCACAGGCACCCAAGTAGAACGATACATTAGTATGTCTGCACTCTGCAGCAAGGGATAACCAAGGAAGCCATAGGTTGACAAGTCCTTATCCTTGATCTGTTCACGTTGATCTTTGTAACTGGGCGTTCTCTCCAGCCAAGAAAGTGGAGTAATCATTGATAGCAGAAGATGCAATTCTGCATGTTGGGGTATTTGAGATTGAATAAATATCACTGACTTTTGTGGGTCTACGCCAGCTGCCAGCCAGTCAATCAACATATCCATACAACTCTCCTCCACCACTTCTGGTGATTGATAGTGAGTAGTCAGCCCATGCCAGTTAGCCACAAAATAAAAACACTGATGGTCCTTCTGTAATTTCACCCAATTCTGCAAAGCACCAAAGTAGTGGCCAAGATGTAATTTACCACTGGCACGCATGCCAGAGATAACTCGGGTTTCAGGTAGATAGGTGGATTTACTAGTGTTGCCTTCCATTATATTTAAGTGTATATAAGTATGTTTAAATATTTGAGAGTGCTTGTGCCAATTCTTTAATGTCGGCATTGATGAGCAACGGCTCTAGCTCTATAAACTTAGTAGCAGTATCTGTGTCTTTGAGACCATTACCAGTTAAAGTGCAGACCACCCTACTGCCACTTTTGATAAATCCTTCTTGAATATCTTGGATTAGCCCAGCAATGGATATTGCTGATGCTGGCTCGCAGAATATGCCCTCAGTGCTAGCAAGTAGCTGTTGGGCTTGGATGATCTTCTCATCACTATGTGCTTTGAAGTGACCGTTAGATTCCTTGATAGCCTTTACTGCCAAATCCCACGACTGCGGATTGCCTATGCGGATTGCCGTTGCCAAGGTTTCAGGATCCTTAATCGGCTCACCTTTGAGGAAAGGAGCCGCACCACTCGCTTGATAGCCACACATTATTGGCGTCTTCTCTGACTTGCCTAGAGCAAGATATTCTGTATAGCCCATCCAATAGGCGCTAATATTGCCAGCATTACCAACTGGCAGACAATGATAATCAGGGCTGCCTCCAAGTTCCTCCACTAGCTCAAAAGCAGCGGTTTTCTGCCCCTGCAATCTATAGGGGTTGACTGAATTAACTAAGGTTATAGGCATAGTATCTGCAATTTGTTTGACCATACTCATAGCATCATCAAAGTTGCCTCTTATCTGAATGAGTTTAGCACCATATACAATCGCCTGTGCCAATTTGCCAGCAGCAATCTTGCCCTCAGGTATCAGCACATAAGCACGAATGCCAGCTCTTGCTGCATAAGCAGCTGCGGATGCCGAGGTATTGCCAGTAGAAGCACAAATTATGGAGGTGGCACCTTCCTGCACTGCTTGAGTAACAGCTGCAGTCATTCCCCGATCCTTGAAAGAACCAGTAGGATTGAGGCCTTCAAACTTGGCATAGATCTCTAGATTGGTTTTGAGTTTATTACTTAGATTATCCAGTTTAATTAGTGGCGTGTCTCCTTCATTGAGAGAAATAATACGAGTATCCTTCTTGATAAAATCAAGATGAGCAGAGAACTTTTCTAAGATTCCGAGACCTGGTTTAGACATATTGGCAGTTATTGTAATTGCAAATTGATAACATTATGTTGCTATTATATAAGGTATTTATAGGACATACATATTGAATAGGTGCTTAAGTAGATATTGTTATTTTTGCCATACCATTTAAACGATAACTTGCATCTTCTTTACCAATCAGAGCATAGAACTCATCTAATGGAGGACCATAAGTTATTCCTGTCAATGCTATTCTTAAAGGCAAAAATAGTTGTTTTCCCTTTCTGCCAGTTTTCTCTTGTAACTCCTTAGTAATGTCTTTCCAAGAGTCCCGCAATTCGTCTATAGACCCATCTGGGCTATTCTTTATTATTTCAGCAAAATCTTCATAGAATTTTTTATCTGTCTCTTCAGCACCCATAATTTTTCCTTGATTAATATTAGCTGTATATAGAAGTAGTGCCCAATCTCTAAGGTCCTTAAGACAGTAAACATTGTCCTTAAATGTTCTAACAAACTGAGTTGCATCTACCCCATCTCGCCCATCTGAAACTATAATGAACTCTACATACTTAAGTAAGTCATCAGCATAGTCAGCTAACTTTCCTCCAGCAACAACTTCTTTACTTACATCATGCATAGCAAGGGCTTGCCAATGTTTAAGTTGTTGTCTATCATAGCGAGCTGGGGAACGAGATAGTTTGTCTGGATCAAAAGCAGTTGCAAGTCCTGGCATATCCATTAATTCTTCCGACTCATAAGCACAACCAAGACGAGCTAAAGCATTAAGGATTGCAATAGGAAAACAACTTTTATGAAGTCCTCCATTAATTTTATCTGTTAGAGCGTTACTTCCATCAACTGTAATAAGATCTTCTCGGCGAATTTTACTGAAATCAATTAGTAAATCGCGAATGCTGGCACTACCATTTCTTTTAGACAGAGGAGCCCCATCACTACCAGTTATCAAAGATATGTGGGCATATTCTGGCAAAGGCAAATTCAGTTGTTGGAGTATCATTAGCTGATAAGCAGTATTGGAGAGATGATCGTCGCCCCGCACTACTAAGTCCACACCCATCAAGGCATCATCCACTGCATTGGCAAACATAAAAGATGCATCTCCACCACTCTTACGAATAACAAAATCTCCTATATTCTTGCCAAGAAACTTCTGCTCTCCCTTAACCTTGTCGGTGAATTTTATCTCAGCGGCTGGATCCACCTTGAACCTGAGCACCGCCTCTTCACCTGCCGCTTCTTTACTAAGTATTTCTTCTTGGCTCAGAGAACGACAAGTGCCACTATATCTGGGCGGCTCACCATTGGCAAGTTGCCGCTTACGCACCATCTTCAAACTCGCATCACTACAAAAGCATTTATATGCTACCTTGGCATCAATTAATTGCTGATAATATTTAGTATATATGTCAGT
>JAAOII010000079.1 GCA_015163845.1 Candidatus Portiera sp. | reverse complement strand
TTCTCCTATTATAGTAAGAATTGATTACTACAGCTGCTTGTATTCGCCTTCAGTAGTCCAACGATACATTACATAGTCAGAGACAGTAAGGTCACCTTTATCGTCAAAGTCCTTACGGCCCATAACAGTATTAGCACCATTAGCTTTAGCCCAATCAGCAAGCACAGAACCTGAGGTTTCGCCTTCATTGGCTTTAATAGCTTCAGCCATAACCTGAATAGCTACATAAGCATACAAAGTAAAACCTTCTGGTTCATAACCTGCATCACGGAATCTTTCCACCAGTTTAGCGCCAGCAGGGTTAGATTTCTCATTGCGGGGATCAGCACCAAAAGTCATTAAGGTCTTAGTTAAGAACTCAGGACCGCCAGTAGCTTTCACAAAGTCATCGGAAACTATACCAGGACCAGAAATAAACCAAGCATCAACGCCTTCGTCTCTAAGTTGGCGTAATAAAGGGCCTGCTTCATTATGCAGACCGCCAAAATAAACCACATCTGGGCTTAAAGAACGGATCTTGGTTACCAAAGAATTAAAATCCTTTTCACCACGAGTAAGCCCTTCATAAAGAACAACATTAGTGCCGCGAGCATTCAACTGAGCAAGAGTAGCATCAGCCAATCCTTGACCATAGGTATCTTTATCATGAATTACAACAACTCTTTCAGCGGCGAGTTCATCGGCAATATAATTGCCGGCAACTATGCCTTGTCGATCATCACGTCCACAAACACGCATAACTGTATCCAAACCACGATCTGTAACAGTAGGATTAGTTGAAGCAGGAGTTACCATGAGCACGTCAGCATCATAATAAATTTCAGATGCAGGTATAGAACTGGAAGAACAGAAATGTCCGACAACGGCCACTACTTCATCTTGCTCAATCAATCTGTTTGCTACATTGACGGCTTGTTTAGGTTCACAAGCATCGTCACCTTTAACCGCAACTAGCTTGGCACCATTAATGCCACCAGCAGCATTAATATCTTCTATGGCTTGAGTTGCCCCTTTCCATAGTTGTTCACCAAAGGCGGCATAGGCACCAGTATGGGGACCGGCAACGCCTATTTTAATTTCGGAAGTGCCCTCACCAACAGCCGCTGAATCTTGCTGAGAGCAAGAAACCAACAACCCAGCAACGAGAATTCCTAAAAATATTTTAATAATTTGCAAAAATAACAACTATCATCCTTCACAATATACTATAAATATCCGCAAGAATGACTAAGGTTAAATTACCTAACGGACTTAAATCATAGCATTGTAGCATTTATACAGGTAAATTGTGAAAAATCTTAAGTTTATGAAATTATATTAATTTGAAGATATTGAGTGTTATTAGCACTCAATGACATTGACTGCTAAACCACCACGAGATGTTTCTTTATATTTATCTTTCATATCTCTGCCAGTATCGCGCATGGTTTTAATCACTTTATCCAAAGAGACAAAATGACTACCATCGTTACGCAAAGCCATCCTAGCTGCATTGATTGCCTTGACTGCTCCAACGGCATTCCTTTCAATACATGGTACTTGAACCAAACCACCAATGGGGTCGCAAGTTAGACCTAAATTATGTTCCATAGCTATTTCAGCGGCATTCTCAATTTGATATATTGTCCCACCGAATGCCTCTGCTAAACCGCCAGCTGCCATTGAACAAGCACTACCCACCTCACCTTGGCAGCCAACTTCGGAACCAGATATTGAAGCATTCTCCTTATATAGTATGCCAATGGCACCAGCAGTAAGAAAAAAATTGATTAGGTTATCCTCGGTTGGATTTTTACAATGGTTATTGTAGTAATGCAAAACAGCTGGCATAATTCCAGCAGCTCCATTGGTTGGGGCAGTGACCACTTTACCACCAGCAGCATTTTCTTCATTAACTGCTATAGCATAAACATTAACCCAATCCATCTCACTCAAACCAGGACTGATCATATCAAGTTTGGACTGCTTGTTTAAATCATCATACAAACCCTTGGCACGTCTTTTCACCTTAAGTCCGCCAGGTAATATACCTTCATGCTTGATGCCATTTTTAACACATTCCTGCATTACTCTCCATATCTTTAAGATACCTTGTTTAATATCGTCAGGAGAACGCCAGACCTTCTCATTCTCAAACATAAGTTCGCATATCCTAAGATTATGCTTCTCACACTTCTTCAATAATTCTTCACAATTACCGAAAGAATAAGGTAGTTTTGTATCATCTACTTTTATCTTATCCGCACCTATAGAATTATCATCAACTACAAAACCACCACCTATTGAGTAGTAAGTTTTACTATAAAGTTCTGTGTCCTTCTCATCATAAGCATAACATGTCATACCATTGGAATGATGTGGCAAGGACTTTTTCTTGTGCAGGATTAAATCTTTTGCTTGATCAAATGGGATG